>JAIRLK010000272.1 GCA_031259515.1 Treponema sp.
TCGATATTGAGGGCCGCCGCCAGGTCCAGGTTCATGGTTTGGTAGGCCAGCTCTCCTTCCAGCAGTTGCTGCCGGGCCTGGGCCATGTCGTTCCGGGCCTCCTGAAGGACCAGGGATTCCACCGTCCCGTTTCTAAAACCCTCGGCGGTCAGTTCATAGGCCCGTTCGGCGATTTCTACCCGGAGCCGGGCGATCTCTATGCCGTCCCAGGAATTCCTCAGATTTTCCGCCAGGGAACGTATTTCTCTCATGGCCCGGTTTTCCGTCTCCTTCAGGTCCAGGCGGGCCTTTTCCACCTCCGCATCCGCCTTTCCTATAGCTTGATGCCCCTTGGTCCCGGGAATCCAGGACTCAATGGGAATGCCCAGGGTGAGGCTCCCGCTCAGGGTATCGGTAAACCCGCTTGTTCCGGGACCTGTTCCGCTCCATTGGGCGGAAAGGGACAGGGCAGGGGAACGGGACCCCAGGATAGTTTGACGCCGCGTCAGTTCCAGGCGCTCAATGTTCCGCCGTTGGCTTACTATATCGGGCCGTTTCTCCAGGTGATCCCGGATAAGCCGCTCGGGGTCCGCGTCAATCCGCGCTATTTCAAGCCCCCCTTCAAGGACGGTTCCGGTAAGGGCGTCCGCCCCCAGATCCAATCCCAGCAGCGCGAGGAATTCCCCCAAGTTGGCGTTGTAGGCTGTTTCGGCCCGGCTTAGATCCATCCGGGCGGTCTCCGCGCTGAGCCTGCTCTGGAGGACCGCGAGTTGGCCGATAAGGCCGTTGGCAAAGGCGGTCTGATTTCTTTCAAACTGCTGTTCCGCCAGGGTTTTGATTTCTTCAAGATGGACAAGGTTTTGTTTTTCCGCCAGCAGGCCGAAAAAGGTCTTGATCACCTGAATCTCAAGCTGCCGCCGGGCGCTTTCATAGTTTAGAAGCTGGGTTCGGTAGGTGAGGTCTATGATCTTCATCGCCTGCGGAAGGGACGGGTTGAGTCTGAGGGACAGTCCTATGGACGTCGTGTACCCGAAACCGCCGGAAGCGGCGGGCGTACCGGTAAACAGGGGCGTCCGGTAACTTAGCCCCCCGCTCAGGCTGATTTCGGGAAAAACTTCGGCCCACAGGTTGTTTGCCGCGATACCGGCGGCGTTCAAATCAATAAAGCTCTTTCGTAAATTCAAACTCTGATCCAAAGCCAGCTCTACCGCCCGTTCCGGGGATAGGAGCAACGCTTCCCGCCTCCCGTCCTGGGCCGCCGCTTCCCCCGGCGTGATTCCCTGGAATATATAGGTAAAGATCATAGCAAAAAGGCCCCAGGGGGGAACGCGCCTCATATTTTCCTCTTGTCTAGTAGTACCATACCAGGGACAAGTCCCCTGGGAACTTGTCCCTCGGAGTTCAGAAGTCCGATTATTCTGTTCAGAACAGAATTAATTCACCTAAATCCCTCTACCGTGAGGTTTTGGAACAGCTTCAATACGTAAATAAAAGGGATGAATTGTTTTTTTGGTTACACTGAAAACGCCGGAACCGGTGCGTATAAATTACCCTTCTTGAGCTCCCCATTTCTGTGCGGCAAATTGAGCCGGTCTCATAACCGGAGGCCTATGCCGAAAACAACCTGAAGGTCCGTAACCGCGTTACTGTTATGGTAAATAATATCCTCCCCCTGTCCGGCTTCGGAAATCATGAGCTTGTTTTTTTTGATCACGAAGTCCGCCCCGGCCCAGGCTGAAATCGTGAAGATTCCCATTTTTTTCGCCAAGGTATACGCTCCCCGGATCGAAACGCCGCAGGAAAGCTCTTGTTCGCCGTTGCTTCCCGAAGGCGTGGAACCTTCGCGGTTGGCAAGCCCGCCGTTGTTTCCGTCCCGGTTATGGGAAACAAAGGGGTTCATCCTTCCGTGGATCGCGCCGAAAAAACCGGCGGAAACCAGGGCGCCGCCGGGGAACCGGTACCGGGAATCAAGCCGCAAGACCAGGGCGTCGCCTCCGTAGGGATAGCCGGTGTAATCAAAAACCAAGTTGTCCTTAGAACCGTTTACTTTTACCGGGAGGACGGTCAGGAAGTCTACCTGGTCCCGGCGGTAGAGGAGGGGGGAGGTGTAGGCGCCTTCAAGGGACAGGATGAGGAGGCCGGGGCCGGCAAAGCGGGTATGCTCCAGTCCGCCCAGTATGCCCCAGGATGCGGGTTCGCTCTCGTCTTCCCAGAAGGCCCTGAACTGGTCTATGACGGTTTCGGTATAAAGCCGCCAGCCCGCAGCCGGGACATAATCCAGTTCCAGTTGGGCAATGGCGTTAAAACGTGAACGGTCGTACCAGTTATGGTAGATAAAGGCCGGGTTGGCGTTGGCCGGGCCGAATCCATCGGGATCAACCATGAGATTTTCCGAAACCGCGAAGACCAGGGCGGGGAGTATGCGGAATTCAAGCCGGTGGGCCATAAGGAACTTGAAGCCTCCTGTCCCGCCGAATCCGGGCAGGGCGTAGAAGACGTTGAGCCACTGGTACTTGAAATTGTCCGTAAACGCCGAAAATTGCAGGTATTCGTCGTAGTCCCGGTGATCGTCGAAAACAAAATTTCCCGTGCGGCCAGGTCCCCATTTGACGCGGTCCCGGGCTATGCTGAGGTTCCAGTGTTTCCCCCCCGCCGTAAGGTTGGCCCGTTTGGGCCAGTCAAAATCGAATTCATCAAAGCCCGTCGTTACATTGGTGATGAAGGGGCTGCCGTAGGCCCAGGACCGGTAGGGGAAGGCGCAGCTTTCGCCTTCCGCGTCAGGCGGCGGGACGACCGCCCCGACGCCGGCGCTTAGGTCTGCGGTATCCCGCCTCATGTCCCGCTCGTTGAACCGGTTCCTGCCGTACCGTAAATCGCTGGTTACGTAAAACCAGGAAGCTATGCGCAGTTCAAGGGTGAGCGAAAGGAGCGGCTTTCTTTCCTCGTAGCCGTAACGCCAGTCTTCTTCAAGAACGAAGTCCCGGCTGTTGGTATGGGCGTAGGCTTCCAGGGCCGCGTCCAGTTGAAGGTTTAGCGCGGCCAGGTTGTCCAGGGTAACGGTGAAGGGAACGGATAATTCGGCGGCAATGCGGTCGTAGAGGTCTTGAACGCGGGAATCCGCAGCGGCTGCCCCGACGCCGGCGGTTTGATCGAGCCTTTGCAGCATCCCGGCGGCTTCAGCGTTGGTCCAGGGCCGGGCGGCGGAGGGGGCGGCCAGGCCGTAGAGCGCATAGAGCGCATCCATCTCGTCATAAAGCGGGGAAGACAGGGGAAGGACTTGCTGGGTCTGGGAAAAGACGGCGGCGGACGGCAGGAAGAGAAAGAGCAGTAACCCGGTTCTTCGCGGGCGGAGGGGCCGCAAAAGAACCCCGGCGATCAGGACGGTTATAGCGGGGAGGGGAAAAAGGCCGGCCGCCTGTACGATACGCCGGGACAGCGCTTCGGCTTTCATGCCCCAATTATACACGAATCCAGGCGCTTGTGGGACTCTGTATAACTTTACGCATTTCGAGGCTTCCGCAGCGGCTTCATTCCAACCGCAGGGTACTGGCGGAAAAACACCGGATTGAGTAGTGTAAAGGCGCAACAGGAGGCGTCATGTCCACTAAAAATCCCCCTTCGCGGATGCGCCGGATTTTACTCATCGTCATTACCTATGGAACCATGCTGATCTTCGGCCTTGTGGAGAACATCAAGGGGGTTGCCTATCCCCTCATTAAAACCGAATTCGGCGCTTCCTATGGACAGCAGGGGGGATTCGTCGCGCTTCTTTCTTACAGTTATGTGTTCTTTTGTCTTATAGCCGGCGTCTTTTTGGGACGTTTCGGCGTTAAGCGGTCGTTGCTTTCGGGGTTTTTATGCTGCATGGTTGGAGCGCTGCTGGTCTCCGTCATGCCCGGTTACGCAGCCATCGGAGCGGCTCTGTTCCTGGTTTACGCGGCCTTTGGGTTCTTCGAGGTAGGGGTAAACGCCCTGGCCACTCAGGTCTTCACCTCCAGGGCGGCCCTGCTCATGAGCCTGCTTCATTTTTTCTACGGCGCCGGGGCTGTCATAGGGCCTAAGGCCGCAGGGTTCCTCATCAATACGGCGGGTTTCAGTTGGCGGCATATATACCTTTTTACCCTGCCTTTGGCTCTGGCGTTTTTCATCCCCGCCCTGCTGACCCGGTTTCCCTCCGGCGCGGGGGAAAGCGCCCCCGCTGTCCCGGACCAGGAGACGGGGACGGTAAAGCCCCTCTCGTTCCTGGGGGCTCTCAAGCTCCCTATGGTATGGGCTTTTTCGGTTATGCTGGGCCTTATGGAGGTCGTGGAATTCAGTTCCGCCAACTGGGGCGGCCTCTATTTCCAGGATGTCTACGGCCTGGACCCCCGCACCGACGGCGCCGCCTTTATTTCCAACTTTTACATCCTCTTTACGATTTCCCGGCTGGTGAGCGGTTTTGCCATTGAAAAGATAGGCTATATGCGGAGCCTTTTCATCGCGGGTTTCGCCGCGGTATGCATCTACGCCCTGGGCTTTGGATTGGGAGCCAGGGGGATATGGGCGCTCCCGGCCCTGGGCTTCTTCATCGCCGTCATGTGGCCCACGGTCATGGCGCTGGCTATGAACTTTTTCGGCAGACAGGCCCCGGTGATAACCAGCGCTATCATCGTCCTTTCCGGGGCGATAAACTCCGCGATACAATTCGTTATAGGCATGACCAACCGTTTCGCCGGAGCCGCCTGGGGGTTTCGCAGTTGTCTGGGGTATGCCGTAGTTTTAGTGGGGGTTCTTTTTTTCGTGAACAGCCGTATACGCCGCCGGGAGCAAGGGGCCGAAGGAAGCGGGGCGTGATAACATCGGCGGCAAGTTTTCCGGCAATTCAAAGGGCGCATAATTTCCGTTATGTGCAATACCAGCCTAAAATTTTTTGTAAATTATCTGAAGCGGTTTCGCTGCCAATTGAAAAAATAATGGTAATGAGATATTATTATAAAATGTAACACTATAAAGGAGAATGGTAGATGCGCATTTTCATTACTGGAGCATCAGGTTTCATTGGTTCTGTGGTTACTAAAAAACTTATCAGTTTGGGACATGAGGTTATTGGCCTTGCCCGATCTAATGAATCAGCAGTTGCTTTAACTAATGCTGGAGCTAAGCCGTTGCGTGGATCATTGGAGGATATTGACATTCTCAAGAAGGGTGCTGGTGAATCTGATGGAGTTATTAATCTTGGGTTTAACCATGATTTTTCACAATTTGGCACATCTATTCAGGTTGAGTTAAGAGCCATTGAGGTTATGGGGGAAGTTTTAGA
>JAIRLK010000286.1 GCA_031259515.1 Treponema sp.
AAAAAACAGAAAATTGCGAATGGGTAGATTTGCTTTCAAATAATAAATTTATTGCCAATAATAATACCCTTAAAATAATATTACATCCTTCTTGGTTGAGAATATTAAAAAAAATATAAAATGGAGTACGGCCCCACTGCACATAACAGGACTGTTTACGCGCAGGCTTGCTTCGCAAGTCTGACGCCGTCGGTAGGCGGCTCGGCCTCCGCAACGGCTCTGGTCTCGCCACGTTCATTCCCACGCCGTTGCTCCACCACATTTTGCCAGCCCTAGTCGCGCTTCCTGCGGAAGCGATGCTACGCAAGCCCTTATTCGGGTTGGCAAAATGTCGTAAATAGCCGGAACGTTAGGGCTGTTTTCCAATTCCGCATGAGGTTTGCGTTGCGAAGGGCCAGTTTACGGTTGAGCAGCCGTTCTGATACCGGGCGTTCCGCAAAATACTCCTGTTTGAAATAATCCGAAGTAACCGGCGTAAGTTTAACCGATTCTTTCAATCCAAGAAGGGTCAATAACTCTGACGCGACTTCGCAGCGGCTCGTTTGGCCTCCGCAAACCATGTTATATAATCCCCACAATACTCCTTTTCCAGAAGCATCAATACATTATTGGCGAAATCATAGGTATAGGTCGGCGTTCCGTAACCGCTCTTTTCGTACCTTCTCTATCGCTTAGTATGAGCGCCTGTGCCGAATCATTCAGGCTGATTAATCCACTTTAATGCCTTCCGCTCAAAAAGCCCGATAAGGGCGTTGATTCCGGTAACAACCACCGCTATGAGTATAACACCGGCAAAGACCTTGGGGTAATCCGCCCAGGCAGCCCAGCGCTTGACATAATAGCCCAAGCCGGAGTTTGCGCCTATGGTTTCCGCCATAACCAGGATCATAAATGCGGTAGCGATACGGATCCGGAGGCTGCCGATTATCGGAATGGCGCACTCAGGAAGCAGGACCCGTATGAGCATGGCGAAGCTGCTTAGATTAAGGGACATGGCGCTGTCGATAAGTTTTTGGTCAACGTTTTTTACATTGGTTGACATATTCATTACTGTAGGGAAAAAAACGCCCATAAAGATAACGATGATAGACGCGGATTGAAAGGTCGGCGAGATGGCTACAATATATGGCGCGTAGACCAGCGCGGGTACCGAAGCGATGACGGTTATCACTGGGGAAAAGGCTTCCCGAAGCCGCTGATACCAGCCGATAAAAAGCCCCAGGATAACGCCTAAGCCCATACCAATACCGACACTGGTTATAATCAGATACATGGAATGAAAAAAACCCGATAGCATCTGCGGATAGTCCTGGGTAAAAACATAAAATACGTTTTCCGGAGGCGGAAACAGCGTGTAATGGAGCGTCTTGAATACCTTGGAGCCAAGATCCCACAACAAAAAGAAACTAAAAATAACGCAGTAAAGATCAACCAAATTGATGATTTTCTTCTTTCCCCGCCATGCCTTCACCATAAACGAGATTTCAAAAAAAGCTAAGACGGTCAGGTAAGACCAGGGAGGATTAAGCTGAAAATCCGCGGGTATAAAAGCCGACGCCGCCGTGACGATAAAAAGCAAATTCGCAAGATTAAAAATTTTGTTTTCAAACACAAACAGTTTCATATTATCGCTCCTGTTATATCGAGTTTTTCCGCAATGTCTTCATAAAAAAATCCTATAAGCCGGTTGCGGAGGAGCAGAAAATCGTTGTTTCTAAAAATTTCTGAACGAACCCGGCGGTTTCCAAGGCCCACGGGGATATCGTCCCGAATTTGTTTAGGCCGCATAAAGACAATGCGGTCCGAGAGGAAAATCGCCTCGTCAATGTCATGGGTAATAAATACAACGGTTCTTTTTTTCTGTTCATTTTCGCAGATATGCAGCAGCATATCCTGGAGCAACGCCCGGTTCTTTGTGTCTATGGCGCCGAAAGGCTCGTCCATAAGAAGAATTTCCGGATCCATCGCCAGGGCGCGGGCTATGGCAACCCGCTGCTGTTGTCCGCCCGACAGTTGGCAGGGATATTTATGGTAAAAATCTTCCAAACCGACCTTCGCCAGATACTCAAGGGCAATTTCGTCAATTTCCTTACGGGAAAGATTTTTTTTGTTCTGCTTAATGCCAAAGGCCACATTGTCCTTCGCGTTAAACCATGAAAAAAGGGAGTAATGCTGGAAAACAACACAGCGGTCTTTTCCCGGCCCCGTTACCTCCGCGTCATCAATCATTACCCTGCCGGATGTGGGAAAATTAAGTCCTTCCAGCAGCCTGATGAGGGTGCTTTTACCGCAGCCCGATGAACCAAGAACGCAGACAAATTGTCCTGAGTCAATTTTTAGATTTATATTTTCGAGTACCAGGCCGGCTTCCTGTACCGATCCCGTTCTGCTATAGGTGAATGATACGTTTTCCAGTATGATAGTACCCATATTTTTTTCTCCTAATGACCGGCGGCTTCTTCAAGGTTTGCGACAATGCCGGATCCGAGTATTTTTTGTGTCATGTCCCGGTATAGGTCCTGGATAAAAACAAGGGCGCCGTCGTAGCCAAAATAGCTGGTATTGCCCACTGCCGCGTCCCCGTAGGGGGCGGAAACCGGCAGAAAGGGCAGCCTCTTGTTATTCGCGGTAAGCTGATCCCAGCAGGTTCCGAAAAGGCAGATCCTTCTGTAGGGGAAGGTTTCTTTTGCCAGTTCCTGATCGCACAGGCCGCCGTCATTGGTAAAGATAATATCGAAATCTTCCGCGTCATTACATTCGATATCCCGCAAAAAAGCGGTAATGTTATCCTGATACGGAACCGGCGCATCATCGGTGATAAAAATTTTTATCGGCGTCATCCCCCAATCGTTCACTAAGAAACGGGTCAATGAAACAGCTTGGGCCGCGCTGGAATTGATATAAAAACGCCTTGGCGTTACCGGGCTTCCCACAAATACCCTGATCGCATTTTTGACATAATAGAAATAACGATCTTCCTCCCGCTTAATGTAGTCTTCCGCGTTTTGTCGGTCGAGCTTCGCGTATTCGGTAATAGCCCGGATAAATCGTGCGGTTTCCGTCGGCCCTATGGGAAGGCAGGGATACTGGAAATAGGGCGTACCGAAGATTTCCCGCAGATGTTCGGCAAACTCAATATCCGTCCAAGGCGCGAGTACAAGATTAAAAGCCGCCTGGGGTATTTTATTTATTGCCGCGATACCCTTGCCCCTTCCGTATATGATGTTCGGTTCAAGCCCCAGGATGCGGAGTACCTTTTCAAGCTCTTCCAGTTCCGCCGTCCAAAATGAATCGAAGTAGGGAACTATGCCGAACACGTTGACCTGTTTTTCGTTGTACCCGCCCCGGGGCTGTCCTATGAGGTATTGATTGGCGATACTCTTGAGCACCTGGGCATGACCCCAAAGGTTGTTGCCCTTAAAACCGGGCAGTTTCGCGTAAATTACCGGCGCCGATGAATCGGCGAAATCCGAGGCTACCTCCTCAATGTCATCCCCGACTATTTCGGAACCGCAGCCGTCCACCAGGAGTACCATATCGGTTTTGTAATATTCCAGGCTTTTTTTTACCAGCCGCCGCAGTCGGTCCGCGGCGCCAAAGACCACATCCTTATCGCAGAAGTTTGTACTGGGGATGATCGAGTCGGGATATGATACGCCGCTTTGGCAGCCGTTGAAGCGCCCCAGCACACCCCCGGAATTTTGAAGGCAACCCGGCCCTGAATGCATCACCGGCAGCACTTTCTCTATCGCCAAGGCGGTGAAGACGCCGCCTATGGCGCAGGCTATTCGCTGTTGTTCCGAGCATGTAATCATACACCGGCCTCCTGGTAAAACGTAAACGCTTTTGCCGTGTCAAAAGATTGGGTAAACGGGGATTCATAATGCTGGCCCAGCTTACGGATAAAGTTGGTATTGTGGAGCATCTCCGCCAGGCAGTCTCCAAAAAAGGCCAGGCCCCGGTAACCCATTACGATAAGCCCGATGTCCACGTCCATGGCGGGTATGCCCTGTTTAGTGAAGTAGGGAGTCGCGTCATGGCCCCGGGAAAGGATAAAGTCGGGGTTATAATCACGAACAACCAAATCGGTCTCGACCTGCTGGGCGTCATTCACGCTGGCGGGTACATCCAGGCCCAGTTCTTTAACATCCGTTGCCGCAGCCACCGTTTCTTCCTGGTCGGCGTTGTCAAGCCTAGGGTCATAATGGTAGGCGATGGCGTGCAGTGTTTCTACCCCCAGTTCGCCGAGCATACGGGTATATTCAAAAGCAAAACTCGCGCCCATGGCGATAAACGCCTTTTTCCCTTTAAGCGTCCTCCGTATCCTTTCAATTTCCGGGCCGTATTTTTCTTTTTCTTCGCTAAGCACCTGACAGGCCAGGCCTTCCTTACCGATATGACGTCCAATATCCAGAAAGAACCGCTCAAACCCAACGCCGCCGTAAGGAAGATGGGACTGAAAGTATTTAACCCCGCACTCCTGCTCAAGGACAGCGCAGAGGTAGCTGGATTGAGAACCGCACTGCCCCCAGGAAGCCACGGAAGAAGCGGCCCGCTCAAAATCCTCGCGGGTCGCGGTGGCCGTCAGGCAGATGAGGTCAAGCCCCAGCCGCTTGAATAGGGGCGCCACAAACTCCCGGCCCATATTATTAAAGCCCACATAATTAATTGTATTGCTTTTTTGTTCAGATTTTTTGATTCGCGCCTTGGCCGCCGCATGGCAGTATGCGTCAAAACCGCTTGCCCAAATCTTGGAACGGAAACCTTCCGCGGCCGCGACCTGTACCGGTATGCCGAGTTCCGCTTCCATTTCATGGGCGGTAGTTCTTATATCTTCCCCGATGATTGCCGATACACAGCTTGCGGCTATATAAATTTCACCGGGATGGTGCCGTTTATATGCGGCCCGTATGGTTTCTTTTAATTTTTCCACCGCGCCGAATATGGTATCCGATTCATTGATCCCCGTTGAGAAGACCTTGGCATGGGAAACCGGCGGCCTGCCCGGAATTACCGGGAGCTTGTTTTTTACCAAGGTAAAGCATATCTGCGCGCCCGCGCAGCCGTGAGGGGCGTGATCGACCACCAGGGTATCGTCCAGCCCGGCAAGCTGATTGATGGCGTGAACATGGGCGCAGGAACTAACGGTTTGAAAGTCCCGGCTTTTATTTTTAAGACAGCCCTGGCAGCCCAAAAGCGACAACTCCTTGAGGGATCCGTTGTAGCCGGTAATTGATCCCAGCCGCTGTTCACGGCTGGGTACTTCCGCGTTAAGATTTATCCCCATTCCTTTCTCCTTATAAAAAGACAGAAGGAGCCTGCTGGCTCCAGCCTGATGGCTCCAAGGCTGTTTCAAAAACAATCGGATTTTGAAACAGCCCAAAGGTTCCCGCGATTAAATACCGTAGTTGGAATTATTTTCCTTAAAAAGCTCGAAAGCTTTTGTGTACGTCGCGTCTCCCGGATGCCGTTTCAAGAGTTCGGTTATCGCGTCCTGATAGATGGTAAGATCTACCCGGTCTTTCAAGGTAAAAGGCGCATTCCAAACATAATTACCGGCGGCGATATTCGCGTTATTAAGCGCTTCCAGCTTGTTAAACAAGGGATCGGGACTAACCGGATTCTTAAAGTTTACCAGTCCTCCTCCTTGATAATTTTTTTCCGTAGCGATATAACGCACCACATATTCCCGTTTTTGTTCGGTATAGGCGGTAACGGCGTCCACAATTTTATCGGTATCTTCTTTATAATCATGCTCCGCGCGGAGCAGCGCCCGCAGTACCGCTACATAGGGAGCGCGGTTTTCTTCAACCCCCTGGATGTTGGCGGTCAGACGGCAGCAGATATAGTAGGGAAGATACTCCGCGAGATCAAAGGCTTCCGCACATCCCGCTTCTTCGGCAAGCCACACCCGCTCGGTCGTAAGAAAGCCCGCGTCCACCGTTCCCTTTTTGATAGCCTCAAGCAGGACGTTGTTGTCGTCAATTTCAACAAACTCAAATCCATCCGGATCAAAGTCCGGATTCTGTTTGAGGAACTGAAGCAGTTGAAAGACCACGATGCTTGTTGGACTGCCGCCTATCTTCTTGCCCTTCCACTGGGACAAGTCCCGGAAATTCGTGCCCCGGTTTGCGGGACTTGCCACCAGAGACGTTCCTTCCACAGCTACGCCCCCTACAAAGACATGATTACTGCCTTTGGCAAGGGACGATATAGCGTTGGCGGAAAAGGGAAAGATATCGATTTTTCTGGTTTCAACCGCCGCAAGCCCGGAGTTTACCGAGTCAATGGAAACGAATTCAACGTCAACCCCCTCTTCCTCATAGTAGCCCAGCTTTTCTGCGGCTACCACCAGAGCCGGGCGTACCGCGTCCTGTACGATGAGTCCTATTTTAAGAACCGGCCTGTCGCTCTGCGCCTTTTTACAGCCCGCCAAAACGAATAGTACCGCAAAGGTTACTATGACCGCGAAAGTCATGCCGAAACGCTGCGCGTTTTTCTTTTTCATTTTATACTCCCTATAAAATAAAATTTTTTCGATAAACTCCGATAAACTCCGCTAAACCCCGATCCAAAAAATTGATCCAAATAAAATTGGCTCAAACTACCGGCAGGAAGATTTCGGATCCGCCGGTCCGGTATTGTTCGGCGGCGGCGTTTACCGCTTCCTCAACCGTGTTATAGGTCATATATGCCTTGATGCCCCGTGACTCCAGCAACAGCCGCGGCGCGTCACCGA
The DNA here is from genome assembly GCA_031259515.1 of Treponema sp. GTDB lineage: Bacteria > Spirochaetota > Spirochaetia > Treponematales > Breznakiellaceae > JAIRLK01. The sequence goes on from JAIRLK010000286.1 coordinate 6,740, forward strand.
TGCGCAGGGAAATGACCGCGGCGCAGTCTTCAAGGATTTCCGCCAGCATAGGTATCTTTTCATCATGATTAAAACAGCTTCCCTTACCCCGGCAGAATTGAAGGGCGGAACGCCGTTCCTTCAGGTTAACCTGCCCATTATCCCAAGCGTATATGTAAAATTCCTCCGTGTGTCCAAAATGCTGATCCACCAGCCTGCCGTCCCGTGAGGCGACCGCGAAAAGCAGACCGGCGCCGGTACGATCATCCTCCTTACGCCGCTGCCCGCCGGTCCCCGGTTCCGCCGCGTCCTTTGTGTAAAGATAGGAAACATCCTGATGAAGCGGTCCAATGGCGTCTGCCCGGCATTGCCTACAGTGGTACATCTGGGGTAATATCGCTTTACACCCTTTCCTCATGGCCGTAAGTTCCTGATTGGTTACCAGGGGCAGGTCCTCAAAAGCGCTCCCCTTAACCGGGATAAGCTGCATGATGTTGGTCAGCGCGGCGCCGCGGCTTTTTACCTTTTCGATAAGCTCCGGGATATGACCTTCGTTTATCCCCTTAAGCATGACGCAGTTGACTTTGCACACCATTCCCGCTTCCGCAGCGCGGCTGAGCCCTTCAAGCTGGTTGTTCAGCAGGAGCGAAGCCGCCTCCGCTCCTTTCAGCCGCCGGCCTTCAAAATCGACAAAACTGATGATCTTTTCGCCGGCAGCCGGATCTACGGCGTTTATCGTAACGGTCAGATGTGAAAGGCCCAGGGCCGACAGATCCAGAATGTAACGCGGCAGGAGCAGGCCATTGGTGGATATGCAAAGGGTGATCTTTGGGTCTTCCCGGCGAATAAGTTCAAAGGTTTCCCGGGTTTGCTCGAAATTAGCCAGGCTATCCCCCGGCCCCGCGATGCCCGCCACGGTAAGGTTCCGTATTTCCCGTTTTACCCGGCGAAACCGGTCCAGAGCCTCCTCAGGGGAAAGTATGGACGTACATACCCCTGGACGGCTTTCGTTGGGGCAGTCGAATTTGCGCACACAGTAGTTGCACTGGATATTGCATGTGGGCGCTACCGGAAGATGAATTCGGGAGAATTTACCGCCGCATCCGTTGAAGCAGGGGTGCTGTAAAGATTTTTCAAACATGGCCCCTCCTTCATATTGCCGCCCCCGGAGAACTTACCTTTCCCTGTTCCATCTCCAACAGGTAGTCGCCCCACTTGCCGGCCCATTCCCGGAGCGCGGTGGTTTCCAGAGGGGAGGGCGTCCGGGAATCGGTATGACCGGCGATCTTCTTCGCCAGGGAGCGGTAGACTTCGGCCTGGGCCGATCCCGGCGCCGCTTCAATGGTAGTTTTACCCAGGAGTTCACTTTGGGTAACCGTTATTGAACGGGGTATATACTCCACCACCCGGGTCTTGGTCTGGGCAACAAAATCATCAATAATTTCCCGGGAATACGGTGGGCCCATTGAATTGGCGATCACCCCGCCGAGCAGGGCCCCTCCTGAATGGGAATACTTGCTGATCCCTTTGAAGAGGTTATTTGAGGCGTATATCGACATAAAATCCGAAGACGAAACCGTGAACACATGCTCCGCTATCCCTTCCCGGATGGGCATGGCAAAGCCGCCGCAGACCACATCGCCCAGAACATCGTAAATAACCACATCCAGATCAAGCTCCTCGAAGATCCGTTGCTGCTTAAAAAGTTCCACCGCCGTGATGATCCCCCTTCCGGCGCATCCCACCCCAGGGGCGGGTCCCCCCGCCTCGACGCAATAGATCCCGTTAAATCCCTGAAAAATGACATCCCGGGAATTGACGCCGGATCTTTCTCTGATGGTATCCAGGACTGTAGGAATATACTTACCGTCCCGCAGGGTATTGGTGGAATCACTTTTGGGGTCGCATCCAAACTGCATGACCCTATACCCCATTTCCGACAGCGCGGCGCTTAAATTCGAGGTGGTGGTTGATTTCCCAATACCGCCTTTCCCATAAATAGCGAGTTGCTTCAATTTTTTTGCCATATATCAGCTCCATTTCCTATTAAAATACTAGGAATTAAATTCTTAGTATTACGAATATATTACTAGGATATTATTGAGATAATAGGCAATAAAATTTTTTTTGTCAAGGGAAATTCTTTTTGATGCAGCAATTTTACATTTACCCTTGCAGGGGCACCATTCTGCGGATCAGGGACTCCTTTCTCTCCTCGAAATCGCCAAATTTGACCATTTAGATGCTATTTTTATATCCCGCCCGGCTCAGATGGCCTAAAGGTAACCTTACTGTTCAAAAAGCCTTGCAAAGCCACATGTTTCTCGGGTACAGTAGGTTTATGGGAATTTTGCGGAAAAATCAAATACGAAAACGCATGATTGGGGCGGCAGCCTTGCTGACCCTCTGTTCCGTTTCAGCTTGGGGTCAGTACGATTATCTCAATGATCCCGCCTCGCTGGTCGGCGTAAGCCTTCGGGACCTCATCGCCATGTTTGGCGCTCCCCAATCGGTGTATGTAACCCGAGGGCCCAATGTATGGCAGGACGATGTGGTGTTTGCCTATGGCGACTGGGAATTCTACATATACCGGGACCGGGTTTGGCAGATAAGCCTTAAAGCCGCATACGGGATCAAAATTGGTGAACGCCGGGAAGTAATCCCCCTGATTCTGGGAAACGGAGTACAGATTTATGACGGCTTCACCTTGTACGCCTATTCCAACCGGTCATGGCCTATCACAATCAGGTTCAATACCGATCAATATGGTTTGGTAGCGGCCATTTTCATTTACCGTACCGATTTATAGGAGAAGGAATGTCCAGAATCTGCCTCTGCCTAACCGGAAAAACCCTTGCCCAGGACCTGGAGGCGCTGGAAATCTACCGTAAATACGTGGATTTGGCGGAGCTTAGGGTTGATTGTCTTGAACCGGATGAACGCTTCCTGATCCGGCGTTTCCCCGAACAGGCCAGCCTTCCGGTGATCCTCACCATCAGAAGGACCAGGGACGGCGGCTATTTCAACGGGGGTGAAGGTTCCCGAATCTCCCTGTTCTCCCGGGGGCTGGCCTTTGCCGAAGCGGACCAGCGGAAGAATTTCGCCTACGTTGATCTTGAGGAGGATCTGAACGTTCCGAGCCTGGAGGAAGCGGCCCGGACCTTCAGGACACGGATCATCCGGTCTTACCACAAGGTGCAGGGGGGAGTGGATGAAGACCTGGCCGCCAAGCTGCGGAGCCTGCGCCGTATGGGGGACGAGATACCCAAAGTGGCGGTAAAGCCAAACAACCTGGAAGATACGCTAAGACTGTACTTCGCAGCGGCGGCGACCATGGATTTCGACAAAATCATCCTTGGAATGGGACATTACGGGGTCAATACCCGAATTCTGGCGGAAAAGATGGGTTCCTATCTGAGCTATGTCTCTGCCATTGCCGGCATAGCCGATAAATTCCCGGATGCCCCCGGTGGGATTCGCCGGGAGGGAGCGGCGCTTCCCGTGGGAGCGCCTGGTCAGCTTAACCCCCATGACCTGACGGAATGGTACCGGTTCAGAGATATTACCACAAAGACAAAGCTTTTCGCCGTAGCCGGTTACCCGTTAAACGCCACCTCAAGTCCCCCGTTTTTCAATCAGGTTTTTACCGAGGAGAATTTAGACGCCGTTTATGTTCCTTTCCCGGCGGAATCCCTCAAAATCTTCCTGGAACTGGCGGATTTTCTGAATATCCAGGGGGCTTCGGTTACCGTCCCCTACAAAGAAGAGATCATCCCCTATCTTTCGAGTCGGTCCGACGAGGTACAATCGGTGGGAGCCTGCAATACTATCGTGAGAACTCCCAATGGCTGGGCGGGGTACAATACGGATACCCGGGGATTTTCCGATTCTCTGTTGAATTTTATTGACCTGCCTGACCTTCGGCGAACGAAGATCACCATCATCGGCGCGGGGGGAGCGGCCAGGGCGGTTGCCGCAGAGGTATTCCGGCTTAAAGGCAAGGCCCTCATCCTCAACAGAACGCCGGTCCGGGCCAGACGGCTGGCCCTGCCCTATCGTTTTAAGTGGGCGGGGACGGACAGCGAGGGGGTGGAACTGATGGAAAAATTTTCGGACATCATCATACAGACCACCTCGGCGGGCATGGAACCCTTTATTGATGCCGATCCTCTGGAAGACTACAAATTTACCGGACGGGAGAAGGTGATGGACATCGTCTACAAACCGGAACGGACCCGCTTTTTGCTCCGGGCCATGAAGGCGGGCTGTCCGGTCCTGAACGGCTATGACATGCTGCTCAGGCAAGCTATGTATCAGTACCGGTTTTTTATCGGCACGGACTTCCCCGCTCATCTCAAGAACCGAATTCATATATAGTGGTTGTATACCGGGGGGTCCAAGGCCCTCTGGCGGGGGCCCTGCGGGGGGAAGGTTGAGCTATCATGGTCAATTCAAAACCCGCAGAGGGGAGTCCGCAACGTAGTGTGGACGCAGGGGGTTGGACGTGCGGAGTAAGCCTGCGGCTTCCCCCTCCTTTTAACCTACGTTTATAAGGAATAAGCATGGGAAATCTGGATCAAAAAGAGATGAAGGCCCTGGCGGGCCGGAGCGCGGTTGACGCCCTAGTAAGAAGCGGGATGAAACTGGGCCTGGGTACCGGCTCCACCGCGATTCCTGCGGTAAAGCGTGTAGGCGCCCTGATGGCCGAAGGCAGGTTGAAGGACATTAAGGCGGTACCCACGAGCTTCCAAACCGTTCTGGAATGTGAGGCCCTGGGGATACCCCTTTTCAGTCTGAATTCCCGGGAAATAGGCGGGAAACTGGACCTTACCATAGACGGCGCGGATGAAGCAGACGGCCGGAACTTCTGTACCAAAGGGGGCGGCGGCGCCCTTCTTCTGGAAAAGATCATCGCCTATGCCTCCCTTTCCTACGCGATTGTGGTGGACGAATCTAAGATCGTGGACAACCTGGGGCTCACGTTTGCCATTCCCATCGAGGTGATCCCCGAAGCGCGGATCCCGGTCATCCAGGCCCTGCAAGAGATGGGAACGGAACCGGCCCTCCGGGAGGCTCTGAGGAAAGCCGGCCCGGTGATCACCGAGCATGGGAACTTCATCGTGGATGTCCGCCTAAAACAGGCGGCGGACCCCGCCGTATTGGAGGCGGAATTCAACCGCATCCCCGGGGTGGTGGAAAACGGCCTCTTTACCTGCCTGCGCCCTTCGGTTTTTATCGCCCGACGGGACGGCGCGATAGAACGGCGGGACTAACAGTTTGCACGGTACTGAACGAAAAAGTTTGAGGGTGATTTACGGCAGAAACAGCCTGCGGGAAGCGGCGGAAAACTAAAAATCCCCTGGTCGGGCAACCCGGATTCGAACCGGGGACCCCAAGTCCCCCAGACTTGTACGCTAACCAACTGCGCTATTGCCCGGCCAGGGAATCTTCAAACATCCCGCTAATGATTGATAGAAGAAGTCTAGCATGGTAAAACGATTTGTGTCAAGAATACGCGGAGGTGATCCACAAAGTATGATGGCCCTCAAACGAAACCGTAATTGATGTAGAAGAAAGCCATGTTAAACGCTTTCCAGTGATTCCGTAACTTCTTGGAAAAGCAACAGGTCTTCCGA
>JAIRLK010000346.1 GCA_031259515.1 Treponema sp.
TCCGACGGTTGTGCCATTTTCTTCATATCCGCAAAGACAAAGAAAAACCGCGCGTTTCCCTCGGCCCCGGTGATACAGTGCGGCTCAAAATAAAAATCGTGTTTTCCAACGCGCAGCGTAACCGGGTTTATTAGCTTGTTTATTTTCATACCGGTTTGTTTGAATAAAAGGGCGTCCAACGCGGTAACCGAGGCTACCATACTTTCGGTACCGAAGATATCGGACACAATGGATATAAAAAAATTATTAGTGTATACTATTATACCCTGCTCGTTGATTACCGCCAAACCAAAGCCCTGTACGGATGCCGCAACATCCAAAAGGCTGATGTAATTTTTATTCTCTTGGTACTGTTTATAGAGGGACAGACTCTCATTGAAGATAGAGCCGATGAGACTGAGAAGCTTCAATTCGTATTCCGTAAAATCTCCATGCTCTTTCGTTTTAAACACATTAACGGCATGATAGGGGGGGCTTGATGTGATAGTACCGTATATTACAACTTGATACGGATTATTCGCTTCTATCAGAAGTTTCCCGTATTTGGTAGAATAGAATTCCTCGCGGCTTGCAATATCCAAAATCGTAAAAATGTTTCTCTGGGGGTTTTCCTGCACAAGATTTGGTATGCGCTGTATAAAAAGGTCATCATCCATGATGTAGTTTCTGTATTTTGCGAGGTTCTCCCCCAGCGAGGCGGTGCCCCTGATACTTTCCACAATAACCTTGCCGTTATGATCCTTGCTGAAAGTTGTATAAACGCATAGGGGAAAGTTAAAATATTCAAGAAGGGCGAACTGAACGTTGTATATAAAGTTGTCATAGTTTTTGTTGATGTAAAAGCTGAATTTCAGCAACTTCTCATAATCGGCAACCGTTATCTTTGGCATGATTTCGTCCTCCTTCCGACCAGCACGTCCGTTCTCTCATCTGTAGATCGGGCCGGTTTTGAAACTTGGATAGCACGGACTATCGGCCGCATGTCGAAAATTGCCTGCTGGAGGCGGGCCTGAGCATCTTGAAGTGGTCAGGGCGGGAGGAATAGCCCCCTTCCGTCCAATAAAAGCCGCAAAATAGACCCTCAAAGGGACTTTAGTCCCAAGGCCGCAACCCCATCCGAATAGTTGCCAAGGCGCCAATATTCAAGAACCAGCTTGTACTACAAAACATAATATCACAGGCATTTTCAAAACGAAAGAGATTTTTTCACAAATTTTTACCTGACCGTGCGGGCGGATTAGGCAATGCCGCCATTTATACGGCCTTTGACGCGGATCGCGGGTGTTTTAAGGGACTGGCATTGAAATGCGTCCGGGTCTTCCGGGAAAACGGCGCCGCCGAAGAGGGCCGGAGGCGCGGGCTTGGGAATTGGAGCGGACAATGCCGTGTCGCTGAATAGCGGCGCATGAATAATTTCCGGTGGTGATCCACAAAGTATGATACATAATGCCTTGTATTATAAGGAATTATGTAAAATGGGACATCAATAGACTATCTTGACATTTTCTGTAAGAAATAGCTAATTCCTTATAGGACAATGAATTAGCGTTTTTATGAAAATATTAAGAAATTATGCAAAAAGATGACCGCAGGGCCAGAATTTTATAATTTATTGTACCACAAAGAATTAGCGGTGTTTTTCCATCATACTTTGTGGATCACCTTCTTTTTCTTGTCCTTTATCCGTTTCGCTTCATCAGGTGGAAATGTTTCATACTTCTCATATCCAGCCTCATTTGCTTTATCTCCTGATAAGGCCATTATACATTTGAGCTAGATTTCTAGTTATTAGGCATCACGCCGAGATCCGTGAGTTAGCTAAATGTCAATAAAAAAGCCCCGTAAACTCCTGGTTAAAGTTCCATCCCGTTAAGGTAGTCCTCATAGGCGGTTTGGGCGGCCCGGGCGGCTTTATCGGCTTCTTCCTCCTGGGAAACCAGAGCGTCGAACTCGGCGTCCAGGGCGGCAAGACGGCGAAGGTATTCCTGTCCTTGAGGGGTCTGGTTCCCCGCCGCTTCCAGATTACGCCTGATGCGGTCCTGATCGGCGGTAAGCCTGGTCCTCCGGGTTTTGATTTCCTCCAGGGCGGCTTTGGCGTCGTCGGCTTTGCCTTTAAGTTCCACCGCCCTGCTTAGGGCGGCCCGCAGGTTTTCCGGGATTTCCCCGTCCGCGATGTAGGCGGCGAAGGTTTCGGGGCGGAACTGGGCTAGGCGCAACTGCTCCGCTGCCGGCGTTTCTTCCCGGACGGTAAACGTAAAATCCTCTCTTGCCGGAAGCTCCCGGACAAAGCGGTAAAGAGCGCCGGCCTTCTCCTCCGCCTGAGCCGGTTCCACAAGGACCGCTCCCTCGGTGATAGGGTGTTCCACCACCACCCGTTTGACATCCCCTGAGGCGTTCCGCAGGGTATACGTCCGCCTATGGAGAACCTTCCGGGTTACCGTCATGATCCCGCCGCTTATGGTTACGGCGCTTACCCTTCGGGAATAAGAAGAGGCTGCGCTGCCGGAAACAGACAGGTCTTCCCCAAATGAGATGAGCCGCTTTTCCCCTTCCGGAAAAAACTCGATGAGGGCATCGCCGGCGTAGGTTCCCCCGTCATACACCGTAATTGGGCCGGCGGGCAGCTTCATTCCCGTGGTATTGGTAAGTTCCGCGCTTATCGCGGGGTTGAGGGTCCCGGAAGATACGGCCCGCTCCCCAGAGAAAACCAGGGTTTTTATCGCAGCCACCGTTCCTTCAACCAGGGGAAGCATAGCGCTCTGCCTGCGGGCAAGGGTTACGGGGTTTTTCAAGGTGAACTCGAAAAGGCCGCCCGCGGCGGAGGCCCGTACGGTATCTGCCAGGCCCCCGCTCCTGAGTACATTGACTTTGGCCGGGGAAGGGACCGGCGCGTAAGCAGGAGGAATCGCCTTTTGTTGACGGAGGGGGGCTTCCATCTCTTCTACGGCGCCAGCCTCGGCAAAGTCAGCGGATCCGCCCCCCGACGCATAGGAGCGGGCTTCCGCCGTCCCCGCTATAGACAAGGGCAGAACAGGCCGGGCCAGACGGTAGGGAGAGTAGAGGTCCTGTACAAAGGAGACCGGCCGTCCGGCTGTCAGGGAAAGTTCCACGCCGTTCCAGTCGGTATCGCTGTCATTGTCGATTATGGCCCAGCCTTGGAGCAAAGGCTCCTCGCCCGACAGGTCCAGCCGGTAAGAAACCTTCCATACCGCCTGGGGAATTACGTAGCTCAGGGAAACCGTCCGGCTCCCGGTCCCGTTCAAACTGATCGTGAGGTTCCGGCTCCCGTCGTTCCGGCTTTCCATCAGCAGGTCCAGGGCCCGGTTAAGGTCGGCGTTGATAGCCGGATTGGTGAAAGAGTAGGAAGTGATGTCTTTAATGTTGATGACCCGTATTCCCTGGGGCGCCGCCAGGGAGAGGAAGATCTCCGTCCCGGAGGGAAGGCCGGTCCTGAAGTCCGGCGGCGCCCGGCGGTTTTCCACCGCGACGATACGGCCCCGGATGGGATTGGGGGCAAGCACTTCCAGTTCTTCGCCCCGAAGGTTCTCCAGTATGCCCGGTATACCCGGATTTCCCGAAAGATCGATTTTGAGGCTTCCCAAAGTACGGAAGAGGGTATCCGACGCGGGGTAGCTTACCTGGGGAGAAGCGGAGGCGGGATCGATTATCGTCAGGGATTTTAGGGCGTCGTTTACCGCTTCGACCGGGAAGGGGAGGGTTATCCCGGCGGGGCCGTTCACCGTTCCCCGGTGTTCAAAATACCCCACCCCGGAGGAAAACAGTGATAAGCGTCTGAGGGGAAGGACCTCCGCAGCTTCCGCCTGCGGGATCGGCGCATCCCAGGCCGGGGCCGGTTCCCGCGCCGCTTCCTGCGCCGCCTGGGCAAACACGGCAATACACGCCGGAATCACCGCCAGGCTCATCATCATATAAAAACGCTTTATCATGGTACGCTCCTTTTCCTGTTTGATTATACGTAATTTTATGGAAAAAGATGAACTACCCTGCGGCGTTATTCCCCAGGTCCGTCTGAATTTCTCTGCGTTTATCCCGGCGGGGGACAGACTTCTGGCAAAAAGCGCTCCGCTGAGGTATACTAAGCAACAGGAGCTGGAGTGATGACGGGAAAATCTTTATTGAATTGCATTAATTCTTCCGAAGGGGGAAAACTCTTTGCACCCCTTTACGGGCATGAGGGAGTTGAAGAAGCCTCGCGCCGCTACGCCGGCCTTGTCGAGGGAATGTTGAAATTTGCCGGTACGCCCGCGCAGGGACCCATCGGCTTTTCCAGGGATACGCCCCTTCGGGACTTTCCCGAAACCGCCGGGGATCTCCGGCTTTTTACCGCCCCGGGGCGTACCGAGTTGGGGGGGAATCACACGGATCACAACCAGGGAAAAGTCCTGGCCGCCTCCATTCAGTTGGATCAGGCCGCCGTTGCCGCCCCCCGGAAGGACGGGATCGTGGTGTTCCGTTCCACGGGTTACCCCGACGCGGTTGTTGACCTGCATGAGCGTCTTGAGCCTGACCCGGCGGAAAAAGGAACCACCGAGGCGCTGATCCGGGGGATCGCCGCGGAGTTTGTACGCCGGGGAACCGCTGTCCGGGGCTTTACCGCCAACGCCTCATCCCTGGTGCTTTCAGGTTCAGGGCTCTCGTCTTCCGCGGCCGTGGAAGTTCTTATCGGCAGGATCTTCGACAACCTCTACGGCGGTGGAAAACGTTCCGCTTTGGAACTTGCCCAGATAGGCCAAAAGGCGGAAAACATCTTTTTCGGCAAACCTTCAGGGCTGATGGACCAGGCCGCCTGCGCCTTCGGCGGAGCGGCGGCCATTGATTTCCAAAATGCCGATCATCCCCAGATTACCGCCATCGCCTTTGATCCCGCTTCCGCCGGGTATGCCCTGTGCATAGTGGATACCAAGGGGAGCCACGCCGATCTAACCGGGGATTACGCCGGTATTCCTCAGGAGATGAAGGCGGTAGCCCGGTTTTTCGGGAAGGCTGTACTCCGGGAACTGGACTGGGAAACGGTTCTGTCACGGGCGGGCGGGATACGGCAAGCCCTGGGAGACCGGGCGCTGCTCCGTTCCCTGCACTTCTTCCGCGAAAACCAGCGGGTCGACGCCATGCTTACGGTTCTGGAAAAGATGAATTCCGCCGGGGAAAACCGGGAAAAACAGTTGAGCCGTTTTCTTGTTCTGGTCAATGAATCGGGAGATTCTTCCTGGGAGTTGCTTCAGAACATTTTTGCCCCTCACAAACCGGGGGAACAAGCCCTGGCCCTGGCCCTGGCGCTTACGCGGGAATTCATCAATAATGGGAACGGCGAGGGGAACGGCGCCTGCCGGGTCCACGGGGGCGGTTTTGCCGGAACCATTCAGGCCTACATCCCCCTCAACGCCCTGCCCGCCTACCGGTCTAAAATGGAGGCCTTTTTCGGTCCCGGCGCGGTGACGGAACTCCGTATCCGTCCCATAGGCGCGGTAGAACTTCACGTATAGGATACTTCCATGTTACAGGACAACTTTCAGCTTGACGCTATCCGGGAAGCCTTTATCTACCGGAACCGCTTTGCCGGGCGCACGATGGTCTTTAAAATAGATTTCCCCATTACCGAGGACCCGGCCTTTCCGTTCCTGATGCGGGATCTGGCCCTTGTGGCCAAGGCCTCCTGCCGGGTTGTGATCGTACCCGGCGCGAAAGAATGGATAGACGCGGTACTCAAGGAATACGGCATCGTGTCGGAGTACGCCGGGGAAAACCGAATCACTACCGGCGCGGCCATCCGCTTTGTGGAAATGGCCGCCTTTCATGCGGCGACCCGTTTCATGACGGGCCTCTCTGCGGACCGGGTAGACGCGGTGATAGGCAACTTTGTCCGCGCCCGCGGTCTTGGCGTGGTAAACGGCGCGGACATGGAGCATACGGGCCGGGTGGACAAGATATTCACCGAATCCATCACCCGGATTCTGGACCAGGGGATGATCCCCATCCTCCCCTGCATAGGATGGAGTCCCGCAGGCAGGCCCTACAATGTGCCCGGCGACGAGATCGCCCTGGCCGCCGCGTCGGCCCTGGGAGCGGTAAAGCTGTTCATCGTCTCCGCCCATGCCGGAATCAGGCAGGAAAACTACCGTATCCCCGCCGGCATCTCGGTAGATGGGACCGGACGCATCGGTAAACTGACCCCCCAGGAAACGGAGGCGGTTCTGGCGGAAAACCGCGTCCCGGAGGGCGGCGATCTTTACACGGACAAGCCCTTAAGCGATTTGCGCATGGCTCTTAGGGCATCCAGGGCGGGGGTAGACCGGGTCCATCTTATAGACGGGCGGGAAAGCGGCGCCCTCCTTAGGGAACTCTTCTCCAACCGGGGGGCGGGGATCATGATCTACCGGGATGAATACGAATCCATCAGATCCCTCAAAACCCAGGACATTCCCGATATTCTCCGGATCATGGAACCCCTCATGGTCCGGGGCGCCCTTATCAGACGGAACAGCGAGGACATCCAGGACACGAAGAAAGACTACGTGGTGTTCGAGATTGACGGTTCCATTCACGCCTGCGGCGCCCTCCATGATTGGGGAGAAGGCCAGGGAGAAATCGCCGCCATTGCCACGGACGCCGTCTATGCGGACATGGGCCTGGGCCGCCGCATCGTCAACTACCTGATAGACCGGGCGGGAAAGCAGGGATTACGCCGGGTTTTCGTCCTTACCACGGGTACCCACGACTGGTTTGAATCCCTGGGCTTTACGGAAAGCCCGGTGGAAAGCCTTCC
>JAIRLK010000352.1 GCA_031259515.1 Treponema sp.
GAAAATTTGCCGGCTTTTTCCGGCATAAATTCAATCACGTTTTCGCCGGGAGTAAAGCGGTGTTCGATTTTGTATTCCCGGATTATCATGCGGTTGTTACAGCCGTTAATGCTGCCCTGGCCGGCGGTGATGGTCCACTTGACCGGAACGCCCTGCTGCACGGTGATCGCCGGGTAGCGTCCGGGGCGCAGGGTGGAATTGACAAGCTGTACGCCGTTTTCGATTATGGGGACAAAAGCCCCGTCTCCGCTTCCGTCCGGTGTTGAACCAAAGCGCAGGGAAGGATTGACGGCGGCGATAATCTTATCTGCAAAATTAAGTTTGAGGCCGGAAAGCCCCCAGCCGTAAGTGAACATGGTCATGCCCATGACCGTTACCAGTATCGCGCCTATCTTCATTACCCGGCGGGTGAATTTTTTACTTAAAAGAGAACTTAAAGCCCCGATGCCGAACATCAGGGGGACTGTCCCCATGCTAAAAAGGAACATGGAGATGCCCCCGGCAATGGGACTTCCGGTGGAGAGGGCGTATAACTGCATGGCCTGTAAGGGGCCGCAGGGCATAAGGCCGTTTAAGAGACCGATAATGAGCGGGTTTTTATTCCCCGCTTTTTGCTCGTCTATTTTTTTTGCGAAGATTCCCGGCATACGCAGGTTGAGGCGGCGGAGCATGGTTCCTGCGGAACCTTGAAAAATGCCAAGCATATTGAGCCCCATGATGACCATAAACACCCCGGCGGCCAGTTGTACGATACCCTGAAACCGCCCCGATACCGAGACCACCGAACCCAAGGCCCCGACGATTACGCCCACGATAGTATAGGAAATGACCCGCCCGGCGTTGTAAAGGATAGCGGGAAACAGCAGCTTCCAGCGTTGTCCTTCCTGCAGCGCGGCGGCCGGTATGCATTGGGAAAGGTTAATGCCGCCGCACATGGCGATACAGTGAACCGAGGTGAAAAGACCGATGACAAAGAGCATACCGTAGCCCATGCCCGCCTCCGCCAGCGGGAAGGCCGAGGTGATGGCGCTTACCCCCAGACCCCGCACCAGCACATAGAGGGCGAGGATGATCACCAGGGTCCCGATGATCTCTGTAACCGGGGTTTTGCTCGTGTCGCCCAGCACCTTGTAGTCCAGGCTTTCAATCGTCGATTTGATTTCGGAAAACGTAAGCACCGAGGCGTTCCAGGTAACGGTGGCCGTACCGGTATTGTAATTAACCGCAGCCTCTTTCACCCCCACGGTGCTTAAGAGCTTCTTTTCAATCCGGTTTTGGCAGCTTACACAGGTCATGCCTCCGATACGGATTGTCTTTGTCGTCATGGTTTCAAACTCTTTCAGAACTTTCTGATGCCCCAATATAACCGGGAATTGTGTCAGAATTATGTCAAAATGAAATTTTTTGTAAATTTTTTCGCAATTATCCAGCCGGGGCTAAACTTGCCCGGCAAAGGACGCGAACCACGCGAACAAGGCCCATCGTCTTTTGCTGTTTTCGTGGTGTGATTCCCACCGGAATCCCGGCTAAAATTGATATCCCAGCAGATTCCAGTAAGAGAGCCAGCCGGCGGTCCCCAGAAAGACGACGGCCGTAATGAGACCGGTTGCTTTGCCGGAGGCCTTTAGTCTGCCGCTGATCCAGTTTATTATCAAAACGAGCCAGTAAACGGCGCTGAGCAGGGCCGCCGCCATCAGCAGAGTCAGCATGACCTTTGCCGGCAGTGAAACCCCGAAGGCAAAGGCGGGAAAACCGGCGATCCGCTTGATAAACAAGGTATATAACGCGCCGGATATTCCGGCGAGATACAAGAGGGAAACGAAACCGGCAAACCGCGTCAATACCCCGTTCTTTCGGCATAATTGCCGCTTTCTGTTTATCACGTTCACGACGTTCACGGCAATAATGACGAAGAATACGGCTGTATAGAAAATCAGCAGATATAACAGTAAGCGGCTTGATTCAAACCAGGGAATTTTAACAAAGGAACCGTGGTAACCGGCGGCGGAAACAAGGCCAGTGATCTCCCCTTCTTCGTTTTCCTGAAAAGCCATGTACCGTTCCCGGCCGGCTTCCCGAAAGAACAGCGGCTCTGCCTGTACCCAGTTGCTTTCTTTGGGAAAGCCTCCGTATATATCCTCCTCTCCTATGACCTCTACCGTCAGGCCTCCTGCTCCGTTGGCGCTTACCTTCAGATCCCCTATAGCCAGGGCCTCCACCTTCACCAGGGTGTGACGGGCAGTCTGGGAAGGCCGGTAGATTCCTTCATACCGTTTCATATCCCCGGAAGCATACAGGGGTTCCGTATTCCCGCCCCCGGAAGGGTAGAATTCGTCCAAAAAAGCGTCCTTGAGGGCATCTGCCAACTCGTCTCCCCTGGAATTCTGCACATAAAAATACCCCAGGCGCTCTGCCGGCAGTAAAAAGATCTGGCTTCGGATCCCTACGCCGCTGCCGTCCCGAATCAGAGCCATCTGTCCGTTATAAAGGGATTCCATAAACCCGTAGGTGACTCCCGGAAGGGAAGGATGGGGGGAATACTGCCTCAGGAACATCTTTTCCACCGTATTCTCCCGGAGAATCCTGGTCCCTCCCAGCCGCCCCCGGTTCAGCAGGGTTATGATGAATTTCCCCATATCCTCCGCTGTGGCGCTCAGGGCTCCTGTAGGGGCGGTACTCACATAAAGGAACCTGGACGGCACAAACCCGCCGCCGCGCTCTTCATAGTGATAGACGACCGCATGTTCCGACAGATCCCGGGGAAGGTTCTGATTAAAGGTACTGTTCCTCATATCCAAAGGTTTGAATATGTTGTCGTCCATATATTCTTCAAAGGGTTGCTCCGCCGCTTGACTGATAAGACAGCCCGCCAGGGCGGCGCCGTAGCCTCCATAGGTGATCATGCTGCCGGGAATCTGAACCGGGCTCTTCAGATCCTTCTTCAGCAGATCCTCTAACCGGGGCAGATCCGCCGGATTCAAAACAAAGGTGCCAAGGTCCCGTGTTTCAAAGCCGTCGGTATGAGTCAGCAGGTGCCGGATCCTTACCGGCTCATCGAAATCATTCCCGATCTGAAAATTTTTTAGATATTCGTTGACATCCCGGTCAAGGTCCAAAAGCCCCTGCTCCTCCAACTGGAGCACGCCGGCTATGGTGAAGATCTTGGAAACGGAGGCTACCCGGAAGATGGTCTTTTCCGTATCCACCGGAATTTTCTTTTCCACATCCTGATATCCATAGCCTTTGGAATACCGCACTTCTCCGTCCTTGACCACCACAATGGCCGCTCCGGGCACATGATATTCGGTCATTTTTTCCCGGATAAAGCCGTCCAGGAATTTCCGGAGCGCCGCCGGATCCGGCGCTTCCATGACAGCCGCAGTTTGCGCTGCCGCCGGGGTCTGGATTTTCGTTAAGGTCATTAACATGATGAGCAGGGGCGTCAAAATTTTTCTAAGCATATTTGTTCCCCTTACCCGCCGCGCCTTAAAACCGGTACATCCCCTGAACCGAGATAAACCAACCCCCTCCGGCGTGGTTTTGTTTGGCATCCCCATGGAATTCCCTGCTGTTCAAAGCATACCCTCCCTTTACCTGGATAAGGGTCAGATCCAGTACGCCGAAGATACCGGTGTACTGAATCTCAAACGTTTTATCCCCTCCGGAGGAAAGCTTAAAACCCAGGGATTCATTGGTAAAGCCCAGGCCGATTCCCGCAAGATCCCCCAAGGGGTGCGCAGCGGGAAAAAACCGGTACCACAGAACCCCCTCGCCAATCAAATCCTCTATGCTCCGGTAGCTGCCCATCCGCATATTGCCGGTAAAACGGATCCTCCGTCCCGGCGCGATAGTAAAGTTAATACTGGGATCGCCTATAAAATCAAAGGATGTGTCAAACCATCCGGTTTTGAATTTGAACCGGACAAGCGGCAGGGGCAGCGCCGGAAAGGGTTCCCCGTTGGGCTGGGTTATGCCTAAACCGCCCAGGCCCGCCATGCCGCCCAAAATAAGGGACAGCCGGGGGGACCGCAGTACTTCATAGCCCCAGCCCAGCCCGGCCCGAAAGGTTTGCAGTCCCCCCGCAACGGGCTTGTCGGAAGCGGCGTTAAGGACCGCCAAAAACTGATGCCGCTCCCGACGGCCGTCAAAGAAAAAACGTGTGCTATGCAGGTTCCGGGGAACCGAAGGGGCCGGATCTCCTTGAAAAAGAAAGGGCTTATACTGGACAGCCAAAAGAAATCGTTTGCCCACCTCGTCGAAGGGGGCGTCCTGTTCTCCCTTGATTATGCCCAGCCCCAGGCCGGGGGAATGGACACGCTGAACCCCAAGGCTCAGGTAATCGTAGGATGCCATAGGAATAAAAAACAGATCCCGTTTTGGTTCATTCTGATTCGGTTCATCACAGAAAAGGCTTATCCCCGGCAGGGCACAAAAGACCACAAAAAACAGCAGAACCATTACGCGGCGCATGAGCCACTCCCCTTAATCTTTATAACTCATATTTTATAACTGCGTATAGATACATATTCGTACAATTTCATGGGTTTTACCTAAAGCTACGCGAAATTGTCAATACGGCCAGACACCCCGGGAATATCAAAATTCAAACAAACGAGACTTGTCTCCGTATTCCCGCATAATCGAGCAGGAGGCTGTCCATTATTTGAGTGGCCGTCCTCGTGGAAACTTCGTTTCCTCCACCACCGTGCGTACCGATCCCGTATGCCCAATTTCCGGGCGGGTTATTCTATTATAAAGTATTGGTTTATCCATTCACAAAGCGTAAGCGTAGTTATAATATTCATCCCGGAGGAACAGTTATGGTAAGTTTGACGGATCTTCGGGTGGAATACCGGACTAATCCGATTGATGTCGGGACCGGTACACCCCGGTTTAGCTGGAAAATCGAGTCCGACGGCCGGGGTGTCACCCAAAGCGCCTACGCGGTTGAGGCCGCCCTGGATGGTGTCTTCGGTTCTCCCCTCTGGCAAAGCGGGAAGGTCCCCTCCCGGGAATCCCACCTGGTCCGTTTCGGGGGCGCGCCCCTGGAATCATCGAGGCGGTATTTTTGGCGGGTAAAGGTCTGGGACAACCAGGGCGCGGAAAGCCCTTGGAGCGAAACCGCCTTTTTTGAGACCACCCTGCTCAAGTCCGGTGAATGGCAGGCGGTCTTTATCAGCGCCGAAGATGAAAACGCCGGGGCAAGTTCCGCGGGAACTTTGCTACGGAAGGAATTTGTTTTATCCGCCGGTATCAGGTCCGCCCGGCTTTATGTCAGCGCCAAGGGATTGTACCGGGCCGTGGTGAACGGCCGCCGGGCAGGGGAGGAGGTGTTAAGCCCCGGCTGGACGGACTACAAAGAACGGCTCCTCTTTCAAACCTATGACGTGACGGATTCCCTAAGTCCCGGGGCCAATGCCCTGGGCTTGATGACAGGCCCCGGCTGGTATAAGGGGGATCTTGCCAGCTGGATTGGCAAGCGGAACGTCTTTGGCAAACGGACCGCGGTGATCGCCCAGCTCAGGGTGGAGTATGAGGACGGTAGCATAGAAATTATTCCCACCGACGCAAGCTGGCAGGGGGCGCCGGGGCCGGTACTGTATTCGGAGATCTATCACGGCGAAACCTACGACGCCCGGCTGGAGCAGCCCGGCTGGGACCGGCCCGGATTCGCCGGAACCGGGTGGAAGAGCGTCCACATAGAAAGTAATGATACGGGAATTCTACAAGCCCAGGACGGCCCCTCGGTAAAAGAGCAGGAGCGGCTCAAACCCCTGTCCCTTTTTACCACACCCC
>JAIRLK010000367.1 GCA_031259515.1 Treponema sp.
TTTTCGCGGTTTCTTTTTGCCCCGGCCGCTTTCATGGAACATGGCGTTAAGGGCGTCCAGCGTCTCCGGCGCTATGTTCACGCTGCCGCTGACATCGACGCTTTCTTTCGGCTTGCCGAAGGCCCTGTCCATCAATTTCAGCAGATTGCCTATATTGTGCTTGCCCATGTCGTCAACAAGCGCGCCCATAATCAGAGCCACGCCTACCGGCGGCGGGTTTTTCTTGTCTCCAAGCAAAAGCGCCGCCTCTTTGGACGTATGGGCAAACACAATACTGCTTATCATAAGTCTTAC
This sequence comes from Treponema sp., assembly GCA_031259515.1. Taxonomy (GTDB): domain Bacteria; phylum Spirochaetota; class Spirochaetia; order Treponematales; family Breznakiellaceae; genus JAIRLK01. The sequence continues at coordinate 295 of JAIRLK010000367.1, forward strand.
GTCCGTTGCCGATACCCTGTTTTCCTTGATGTACCGCGACAGGGCAGACGGCCACCTGCCCCTGTTTTCCGGCTGGTTGTCGTGAGAGAATTGAGTGGCCTTGCTGACTTCCGCCAGTCTCTTGTTGTTTGCCATACCGATTTTATACCGTTTTCTCGCCCTTTTCTTTGAAATGTCCGCGTCCGCCATAGGAATCCGTTTTCACATGACACTCATGACATAATGCCAGCCCATTGCTGACCATATGTTCCAGTTCCGGTGCCACGGAAAACGGCTTGATATGATGGGCTTCCAGCTTGTCTGCCGGCAGCTTTGCCCCGCATAGCTGGCAGGTAAACTTATCCCGTGTAAACACCGCATAACGCCATGCTTTGTAATTTAACGATCCTGCTTCCCGCTTTTTTCTTTGCCTTCTCCTCATGGTCTCAAAACCAAGTGTCTGTATTCCATCTGTTAATGCCAGAAGCTCGTCCGCAATAACATCTTCGATACGTTTACACATGGCTGAGTCTTTTCTCCCTGTCTAGATCGAATTATACACGCCTTTTTAAGAATGGCAAGTAAATACTATTTCCTTTGAAATTTTTTTTTAATAGAATGGACATGATAACACCTGTTGAATATATCGGACATAATATAACAGTAATAGTTTTTGACAAAATTCCCCCCTTTCTTTTATAATGCGTTTCAACGGGAGAACACAAATGAAATACTTTTCTCTTTTCCAGGCCATCGCGCCTAATCATTCCGGTGTATTCACGGAATCCTTGCCGGACATTGACAACCTGAACAACCCTTCCCTGTCAATTATTCTTAACTCTTTTTTGGAGGCTGTATGGGCGGAATAATTATGCTTGCCGCCTATGCGGTAGTTATGATTTTGGTTACGGTCTTTGTTACCCGCAAACCAAAAAACACGTTGGAGTTCCATATCGCAAACAGGGATATGGGTACAGTCCAGTCCGCGCTCTCAATAGCGGCCACATGGATATGGGCGCCCGCGCTCTTCTCTTCCGCGGAAAGGGCTTATATCCAGGGCTTGGCCGGCCTGTTCTGGTTTCTCGCGCCGAATATTTTCTGCCTTATCCTGTTCATCCCCTTTGCCAAAAAAATCCGGGAATATATGCCCCAAGGGGTTACGCTTTCCGGATTTATGGGGGAACGGTACGGTATCGGCGCTAAGCGGGTATACCTGTTTCAGTTATCCGCCCTTTCGATCTTGTCCACAGGGGTAAACCTGCTGGCCGGGGCTTCGGTTTTAACCATCATCACCGGATTGCCTTTCCCCTTGCTGACTATAATTCTGGCCGCCATAGCCTATTCCTATTCCCGGTTTTCCGGGATTAAGGCATCGGTGATAACCGACGCGGTACAGATGGTTTTAATCCTTGCCGCCTGTTTTCTTTTTGTCCCCTGGGCACTCCGGCGTAACGGTATAGAGAGCCTCATCGCGGGCCTGGCAGGGCCCGGGAATGAGTATGGGAATATTTTCTCCGGGAAAGGCCTGGACGTATTCCTTTCCTTCGGCCTCCCTGCGGCAACAGGGCTTATAGCCGGCCCTTTCGGGGATCAGAATTTTTGGCAACGCGCCTTCTCTATCCGCCAAGAGAGAATAGGCAGGGCTTTCTTTTTGGGGGCCCTCGCTTTCGGCATCGTGCCGCTCTCTATGGGGTTCCTGGGTTTTATTGCCCGGGGCTCCGGATTTATGGTTCAAAACACCGGTATGGTGAATCTGGAACTGGTGGCAGGGCTTTTCCCCGCATGGGCCACACTGCCGTTTGTGTTCATGCTGGTTTCGGGACTGCTCTCCACGGTGGACAGTAACCTGTGCGCCATGGCCTCGCTTACCACGGACATTTTCCCTGACTCTGGAAACATAGCCGTTCCCCGCGGCGCCATGCTGCTGAACCTGGCCCTGGGAATACTCATTGCCAATATTCCCGGCATGACCATTACCAGCCTGTTTCTGTTTTACGGGACGCTGCGGGCCTCCACCTTTGCCCCCACTGTCATGGCCCTTCGGGGCAGGCGGATCAAATGGGTGGCCGCGGGGGTGATGGTCTCCCTGGCGGCGGGGCTGCCCCTGTTCGCATGGGGAACCTTCGCCAGTCTTCCCCTGGCAAAGGCTGCCGGCAGCCTTGCCGCACTTTTGGCATCAGGCCTCGTGTCGGTTATAGGGGGACACCGTGAAAAAAGAGCGTAAAAAAGTTGATATTAACCTGCTCAAAACGCCCGAGCGCAATACCCGCATCCACCCTGAAAAACAGATTAAAGAGATCCGCCGTTCCTTGAAAAAATGGGGGCAGTACCGGGATGCCGTGGTGGATGAAGACTATGTGATTCTGGCCGGGAACGGCCTTGTGGAAGCCATGCGCGCCGAAGGGTTCACTACGGCCTGGGTGGTGATAGTCTACGGCCTCTCCGAAAACGATAAAAAGAAATTCATGCTGGCCGACAATAAGACGGCCGGTCTGGGCGTTGATAATCTGAACAACATCGAATATCTGATTCAGGAGCTGGCAGGGGACTTTGACATTCCGGGATTTGACGATGAAATACTCTCGTCCATCAACGCCGCTTCGGAGGAAATTTCCCAGGCCCTGGACGATTACGGGAAGGCCTCCGTTGAAAACCTGCGGGATATTGAAGCCCACGCCGGCGTAAACCTTGCGGAGCCGGAGCCATTCCCCCCTGATGAAGACATCGCCGCCCCGGATGACCGGGAGGAGCAGCGCAAAATCATCTGTCCTGAATGCGGGGCGGAAATATGGTTGTAAAGCGGGAAGGGGAGCGGTCGGTAGTCGAGGCGGCAAAAAAGCGGATAACCAACGCTTTTTCAAACGGGAAAAAGGTTTATGTGTCCTTTTCGGGGGGGAAGGACTCCCTTTGCCTGCTCAATTTAATCATGGGCCTGACCGCCCGGGGGGAAATTGACGCCGGGATGCTGATCGTGGAATTCATTGACGAGGAAGCGATCTTTGACTGCATCGAAAAAACGGTCCTGGAATGGCGGAAGAAGGTACTGCTGGCCGGGGGGAAATTCAACTGGTTCTGCCTTGAGGTCAAACATTTCTGCTGCTTCAACAATCTGGAGGAGGATGAAACCTTTATCTGCTGGGACAAGCGGAAGAAAAATGTCTGGATACGGCGGCCGCCGAAATTCGCCGTCATGGAGCATCCGCGGCTAAAGAACCGGATAAACACCTACCAGGATTTTTTGACCAGGCATAACGCCGATGGCATTGTAATTACCGGGGTGCGCATGGCCGAATCCATTCAAAGATCGAAGTATATGGCTAGCTCCTTTTCTTCCAAAACCGGGCTTGCCCGGGGAAATATGGTCTGGCCGATATATGACTGGAAAGATACGGACGTATGGCGGTATCTCTATGAGGAAAAGGTGGATATTCCGGAGGTTTACCTGTGCCTGTACCAGACCGGAAGCCGGCTTAACGAACTGCGGGTATCCCAGTTTTTCAGCGTGGACACGGCCAAATCCCTGGTAAAGATGAACGAATATTACCCGGATCTGATGGACCGGATTATCCGGAGGGAACCGAACGCGTATTTGGCCGCCCTGTATTGGGACAGTGAAATGTTTAGGCGTTCCACCAGAAACCGGAACGCCATGGAGGACAAAAAGGACTATAAGGCGGAGGTGTTTAAGCTGCTGAATAATTCCCGGAAGCATTTCGTCACGAAAGGCGCTATGGAAAATGCCCGGGGAATTATCCAGCTTCTGATCAAGTATGGCCCCATTATTGAGCCGGGCCTGTACAAGGCGGTTTATGACTGCCTGGCCGGAGGGGACCCGAAGCAGCGGACGCTGCGGGCGATTATCACCACCATCAATATGCGGTATTCTAGGCCCTATAACGCCAAACGGAACAAAGGAAACGACAATGGATACTAAACTGACAGCCCCTCTCGCTACCCTCCGATGGGTAGACCGGGGATTGCTCCGCGCCAATGATTACAACCCGAACAGGGTATCGAAGGAGAACCTTGATTTATTGGCGCGGTCGATTCTCTCAAATGGATGGACTCTCCCCATAGTCTGCCGTCCTGATTACACCATCATCGACGGCTTCCACCGCTGGACGGTCGCGGGGGAGGAACCGCTCAAAACAAAGCTGGGCGGGAAGGTCCCCGTGGTGATAGTCCGGCATGATGATGAAGCCGGGGACGTATACGGCACTATCACCCATAACCGGGCGCGGGGAACCCATCTTCTGGAACCTATGAAGAACATCGTCAAGAAGCTGCTGGACCGGGGGAAAAGCATTAAGGAAATCGGGAAGGAATTGGGCATGAAACCAGAGGAGGTTTTCAGATTATCCGATTTGTCGAAAGACCAGTTCCTCAAGATCATGGCCGAACGGTCGGCCGAATACTCCCGGGAACTGCTACTCCGGAAAGTGTAGTTATATCATGACCTGGCCTGAGAGGGTTAGGCCGGTTTTTAGAAGAAATCAAGTTCTCCCTGGTTTATGCCGTCATCACGTCCCATGCCCATTATTCCGTGTTTTACGGTTAAAAGGGGTTATGCCGCTTTTCCCTCGCCTCCGCCCGCGTCAGTTTAATCATGGGTTGTTTCCTTCACTTCCTTTGAAACGGCCTTGCCCGGAACCGCTGTTCCCATATCATCCCGTGGAAACCATAGGGCGCAGCTATGTCTTGTCCAGTCCATCGGGGATATTTTCTTTGCTGCCCCGCAGTTTTCTTTGCGGACACTACAGGTATAACAGTTCTTTCTCATTGGTTTTCCGTCCACGCTTCCTTTTCAGCTTCGGCTCCCAGTCAATGTTTATGCCGTGATATACGCGCCCCCCGCGTCCCGGTCTGTCAT
>JAIRLK010000372.1 GCA_031259515.1 Treponema sp.
GGCGGAAACCAACAGCATCCACAAGGACACCCGGATTGAGGGGACGCTTTCCGCGCCGGTCGAGAACGGTGTTATCCGTTTTTTGAAAAGCGATCCCGATCAGAAGGAATTGATAGACCAGCTTCTCCAGTTTCCGGACGGGGAATACAAGGACGGCCCGGACGCGCTTGAGGGGGTAACACGGAAACTGCTTGAGTATGCGCGGAAACGGAAAGCGGGGATGCCCGTCACGAGACAGACACGGGAATCGGCGCGTATTTTACAGGGGTATGACTGATGGTTCGGAAAAGGAATTTTGAAAAATGGGGACCCGATGCCCCCGCTGAATCCGAAAAGAAAGCCCTCTCCGACACCCCGGATGTCAATCTTTCAGGCGGGGATCATTTTGCCACCCGGAGCCGGGTCAATGATTTTATCCGGCTCATGCGGACGCTTCCCGATCCCGATCCGGTGCTGCGGAAGATGGGCCGGGGGATTACGGCCCTGCAGGAACTGCTGACCGACAGCCACCTTGAGAGCGTGTGGAGCGTCCGGTGCGCGGCCGCTTCCGGCGCGGAATGGTTCATGGCCGCCGGAGACGACAGCGCCGGCGCACAGGAAGCGGCGGACGCATTCGCCGGGGAACTGAAGGACATGGACGTTCCCCGGATCATCGAAGAGATGATGGACGCGGTGGCCTATGGCTATTCCCCCCTTGAAGTACTCTGGACGGCAAAAGAAGGGCATTGGGGAATTGAAAACATTGTCGGAAAACCGCCGCAGTGGTTCGAGTTCAATCAGGACAATCAACTGGTTATCCGCACCGGGATTGCCGGAACCGAAGCGCTTCCCGAAAACCGCTTTCTTCTGGTACAGCACCGCCCCAGTTATGCCAACCCCTACGGCGTGAAGGTTTTTTCAAAATGCTTTTGGCCGGTGACGTTTAAGAAGAACGGCTTCCGCTGGTGGACGGTGTTCGTGGAGAAATACGGCGGGGCGTTCATGTACGGGAAGTATCCCGCCAACGCCGGGGAGCAGTTCAAGGATGAACTGCTTTCCGCCCTTGAAAAGATGATCGCCGACGCGGTCGCCATCGCCCCCGAAGGATCGGAGATTACGATCACCGGCGCGGCGAACAAGGAAAGCAGCAGCAGTGTACATCAGGACTATATCCGCATGGCGAACGCCGAAATTTCCAAAGCCGTGTTGGGGCAGACCCTGACCACGGAGATCGGGGAGGTGGGAAGTTACGCGGCGGCCCAGGCCCATAACGAGGTCCGGGAGCATTTAGCGGAGGCGGACCGCCGGAGGATAAGCGCCGCCTTCAACCGCCTCGCGGCGGTGTACACCTTCTACAACTTCGGCGGTGAAGCTGCCCCGCCCCTGTTTACCTTTGTCAAAGATGAAGACCTCCAGGCCGACCGGGCGGAACGGGATGTGAAACTGCACCAGATGGGGTGGCGGCCCAATAAAGCCTATATCAGCCGGGAGTACGGAATCCCGGAAGAGGACTTTGAACTCAAGGAAGAACAGGCCGGGGAATTTCCGGGGTTCAGCCATGATCCGCTTGTTCCCGAAAAGGAACATCCCGAAAACTGCCCCTGCGGCTGCCGGCATAAAGAGGCAAAGCACGGCATCCTGAAAAAGCTCTCGGCCCTGTTCGCTTCAAAAGAGGAGAGAACGGCGGCACGGGATAAAAAACTCATGGAGGAGTTTTCCAGTCTCATGCTTGAAAAAGGCCAGGAGGAGATCGATGCGGCGATTGAGGCATACGCCGACGCTTTGGGAATGGTGGACAATTACGAGGATGCGCGTGCGGCTCTTGGGTCTGCGTATGGCAAGCGTTCTCTTGAAGGTTTTGCGCATATTGTTGACGAAGTACGGTATGCGGCGGGGGGAATAGGGGGAAGCCATGCCTGAAACGGGAAATGACCGATTCCCCCAGCCGAAAATTGCGATGGAGTTTCTGTCAAAAAAAATCAACCTGGATACCGACCGGTGGGATGATCTCAAGTGGGGTGAACACGCCCATGCCTTTACCGTGGCTCACTCGGTGGAAGCGGATGTGGTTGACAGGATACACGGGCTGCTCAACAAGGCGCTGGCTGACGGCGAAGCATTCGACACCTTCAGGAAAAACATGATTGACATGATGAAGGCGGAAGGCTGGTATGGCGGGGCCGGGCATACTGCGGATGAAAAGCAATACATCAACTGGCGCATCCGCATGATATACGATACAAATATGAAAACCGCCTACGCCGCCGAGCATTACCACAAACAGCTTGAGATTGCGGATATGCGCCCGGTTTGGGTGTATCAGTCAAAGCTGGTCGGCGACAACCGCCGTCAGGACCACGTCGCCCTGCACGATAAAGCGTTTCGTTCCGATGATCCGTTTTGGGATACCTATTACCCGCCGAACGGCTGGGGCTGCGACTGTAGCGTTATCACCAAAAGCGTATCGGGCGCGGAACGTGACGGCATTGAAGTATTACATTCTGATGATAAGGGTAACCCCCCGCCGATGCAGGATAAAGACGGCAATCCCGTTGACTGGAAAACCTTCGCCGACGGTACGTGGAAATATAATGTCGGGCGGGAAGCCCTCGCACCGAACTTTCGCAAATATACCAATGTACCTGACGACGCGCTTAAACAAATGTACAAAGCGTTTAGCAAGAGCATGGACAATACACGCCTGACCCAGGGGGAATTCAAAACCCTGGTTCGCAGAACAAACGAAAAAGATTACCTGAAAATGGGTATCAATTACCAGGTCGGCAACCTGGAAGAAAAACGGTTTGACGCATTGAAAAAACACAACGTGTTTGACTCGAAAATCATGAGTACCGATGAGCGGCTGTGGCACGGCACGGGCGATAAAAACAACGAGCAGAAAATACCGGAACGGCTCTTTGATGATGTATATGAAACCCTCCAAACGCCGGAATCAATATATGAAGAGGATGTTTCGGCGTTAAAAAATAATTACCGTGTTTTTCATTTTATAAAGGACACAAAGGACGGCAAAAAAATAAAGGTGGTGTTGTATCAGAGGAACCTGAAAAACAGCGCCACGGCGTTACAGCTTAGAAGCATGGGGTATTCGACGTATGAATATGTTGACGGAAAGCACAAAAAAATTTGGTAGCCGCCCGGCAGGGATTCGAACCCTGCTGCCCAGCACACCGGAATCCGGCGTGTCCCTGCTCCAATCCCGGGTTCTGGACGGTAACCACCATAACTATAACTCCGGTTCGGAGCGAAGTCAAGGAGGCTTTGTATGATTAAAGGCGTTCAGTTTTGGAAAGACCGGGACTACTACTATGTCCAGACCAATAATCCCACGGAAGAGATTTTACGGAAGCGGTCAGACAAAGACTGGCTGGTTTCCTGCGGCCCCTCGGCGGCGACCTGCTGCCTTGCCGCGATGGGCCATGATGTGGATATCCGGTGCCCCGGTTTTTACCGGCCCCAAAGCGAGGAAGTCCTGATGGACTACTTCAACGATCCCCGGAATTACGAGGCCCTGAAAAAGGCGCGGCCCGACACCCCGCCTGACGTGTGGCACGGGAACGAGGTTCCGCAGTTTTATCCGGTGGCGGTTCCGGCGGTATTCGGGGTTCCGGCGCGGTTTGAATGGGGAAATGATTTTGACAAAATCGCCGCCTGCCTCGTACAGGGCAAGGCCGTCCAGTTGTGCCTGGTGAAGCCCGGCCATTACGTTGCCGCCGTTGCCTGGGACGATGAGACGCAGGAGATCATCTATAACGACCCCTGGCCGGGCCGGTTCCCGGACAGGAACGGCTTTAACCGCCGGATGGGAAGGGCCGAGTGCAGGGCCAATGTGAAGCCTTTCCTCATCGTCTATGGAGATGACGAATGACGCAGACGAGTCCGGCAAAAAAGCCCGTAAACGGCCCCGAAAGCGGAATCCGGTATGAAACTACCACCTTCGGGGCTCCGGCCCGAATTAAACGGCTTTTGAAGCAATTTAAAGGGGGTATTTCCGGCAGGCCGGGGGGCGGATTTTCAAGGTTTGAAGGAGGTACGGGGAATGCCTGAACTTTTTGTATTTAAGGCGGGGAAATACCCGCAGGGAGACTGGCCGGAAGAGCGGGTACAGCAGATGGTGGACGCCTACGATCCTGAAAACAAAATCGAGGCTCCGGCGGTCATCGGCCACCGTATGTTCGCCCTGCGGGACGCGGATCAGTATGCCCACGGCTGGGTGGAAAGCCTCCGCATGGACCAGGACAGGAAGGTGTACGCCACTATTCCGGAATTTTCCCTTGAGGCGCGGCACGCCATAGCGGAAAAGAAACTCCGCTATATCAGCGTGGAGATCTACGAGTTTGACAAAGTAACCAAAGGGGAGCCGCCCTACCTGAAGGCGGTGGCCCTGCTGGGCCGGGACAATCCGGCGGTTACGGGAACCAAAATCCCCGCGCTTTTCAGTCTGGCCGCAGGCGGTGTTGTCAATACCGTTGATGAGGAAACGCATATCTCGACTTTTACCCGCCGGGTAAGCGCCGAGGAATTCAAAACCCTGTCCGCCGAGGGGCAGGAAACCCAGGAGGATAACACGATGGGTAAAGGTGA
>JAIRLK010000387.1 GCA_031259515.1 Treponema sp.
CGAATATCCACTTCGTCCGTGTCACTGATAGCGGTAGTACCGGCTACGCCTATGCCACCGCCGACGATGGCGTCGCCCCCGCTTTCTGTATCAAGTAAGGCCCGCCCGGCGCCTTAGCGGACAATCTTCAGGAGGCGGGAGGCCGCGGACTTGCTCCGCACGTCCGGCCCCTCGCTCCGGTCCTCCGCCGCCCTACCGGTCCAGAAAGGCCGTAAGCTCCCGCAAGTCCCGAATCCTGGGATACGGGAAATCCGGGTTGGCATCCTGTTCATCCAGCAGTATCCCCCTGCCGCCCAGGGCTATGTAGCCTTTCACATACCGGGGGTAATCGTCGATGAACAGGGTCTCGGCAGGGGAAGAGCCCAGGACTTCCAGGGCGCGGTAAAAGGCGGCGGGCAGGGGCTTTCCCTGGTTTCCATTCCAGCGCATGTCGAAAACATGGGTAAAAAGATCAGCTATCGCCAGTTTTTTTAGTATCCGGTCCGAGTGTTCCTTGGGCGAATTGGTCAGAATAGCCTTGGGGACCGGAAGGCGTTCCAGGAAAGGCCGCAGATCCGGGTCTATGGCAAGATCGTTTTCCTCACCTTCGGGATGGACCGCCGCGTAATACCGGTCAATATCCGTCAAACCCTTTTCGTGCATGAGCCATTCCAAGGTGGTGCCGTGCCGGGATATTCCTTCATTCCGTACCCTGCGCGCCTCCTCCAGGGGAAGTTCTAAAAAGCGGCGGACATAATCAAGGATACGCCGCTGGAGCGCATCTTCCATCCCCGAACGTAACGGATACAAGGTGTTGTCCAAATCGAAAAGAATGTACCGAATCATGACACATCTTATCAAATTCGGCCCTGGTATGAATACTCGTCGGTTGAATGGAAAATCTGAAGGGGAAATCTGAATGGGAAATCGCCGCGCTGATAAACGCTGGCATGGGATAGTTGATTCATGGTACGATAAACTATGCAGCTATCAATTATCGGGTATGATCCCATAGGTTCCTGGACCAGAACCGCCGCCGCCGTGGACGAACTTCTCCAATACAGGAATCCGGCGGGAATAACCTGGATAAATGTAGAGGGGACGGATGGCGGCGAAGCCATTACCCGGCTGGCCGAGGCGTATAATATCCATCCCTTAACGATAGAAGATATTCAGAACGCCGAACAGCGGCCCAAGGCGGAAGAATTCGATCAGTACCTCTTTATCTGCCTCAAGGCGATCTCCCAAAAGGATGGGGAACTCGTCTTTGATCATATCAGCCTGGTGATCTTGGAACATACGGTGATCAGTTTTCAGCAGCTTCCCGGAGATTCCTTTAACAGCATTAGAAAACGGATAATGAACAACGCGGGCAAGATACGAAGACTGGGAACCGACTACCTGTCCTATCTCCTCCTGGATTCAGTGGTGGACGAATATTTTCTCGTCCTGGACGCGCTGGGCGACCGCATCGAGAAGTTCGAAGAGCGGGCGGTGGATGAAAACGACTGCGGCTTTATCCCGGAGCTTCAGAATACAAAGCAGAAACTCCTCCACATGCGCCGGGTTATCTGGCCCCTGCGGGAGAGCCTTTCCCTCCTCCTCAAGATGGATTCTCCCCTGTTGAGCCGCGACCTTATGCCTTTCTTCAAGGACCTTCAGGAAAACGCGGTCCAGGCTGCGGAAACGGTGGAGACCTACCGGGAACTTATGGCTGGGGTTATGGAAGTGAATCTTTCGGTAATGTCCAACCGCATGAACAGCGTGATGAAGGTACTCACTATCATTTCTACCCTTTTTATCCCCCTCACCTTTATAGCCGGGGTTTACGGGATGAATTTTGCCAACATGCCTGAACTGAGCAACCCCTACGCCTACCCGGTTACCTGGGGCGTCATGATAGTCATTGCCCTGGGGATGCTGTTTTTTTTCAAACGCCGGCATTGGTTTTAACCCGCTCCGCCGGGCTGTTCCACGGTTGCGCCGCGGATGAATCGCTACACCGAACCTTCGTATACGAGCAGTTGCTTTGCGTCGAGCGTTACGGTCAGGCCCGATTCGAGTTTTTGCGTGGCGCGCCGTATGTGCGTAAGCCACACGAGACGGGGGTTAATCTGCAGCAGCCGCTCCTCGCTGATCTCGGACACGCTTTCGCAGATGACGCCGCTTACAATGCGGATGATGGGCGTATAATCATCGGTGAGGACGCGGCACACCAGGATCTCCCCGCCGAGCATCCCTATCAGGTCCCGCGCTTCATGCGGCGTTGCCGCGTGGATGACGCGCCCGGTTACGCGGGGTTGTCCGCCCCAGCCGCCCGAACTTGCGCGTGCGAGTATCGATCCTATAATGATGACCCGCGCCGTGTTGACTGAATGGGGACTCTTGAGCGGCAGGCCCGCCACCAGCACAATTTTATCCGATATACCCGCCGCGCCGGTTTCGGTTGCCGCCTTTATCGCGTTTTGTACCATGCTCCAGGATTCATCCACCCGCTCGGTGTGCCGCGGGCTGACGCCCCAGTACAGCAGCATGACACGTTCGGCGTGTTCGCTGGGCGTTACCGCGAGTACGGGCTGGACGGGACGGAACACGCTGAGTATGCGGGCGGTGTTCCCGGTAAGGGTGGGCGTTACGATTGCCTTGGCCTGTACCGCCGCCGCCGTTTCTACCCCGGAACGCGACATGATAAGGCTGACATTTTCTGAAGCGTTATGCGCGTCGGCATGACATTCGCCGCGAAAGCCGCTCATCCGCCGTTGAAACTCCGGGGACTGTTCAACCGTCAGCGCGATTTTCGCCATTGTTTTTACGGCCTCGACCGGATATGCGCCGTTTGCCGTTTCCCCCGAAAGCATCACCGCGTCCGTTCCGTCAAAAATAGCGTTGGCCACGTCGGTAAGCTCGGCGCGGGTGGGGCGCGGGTTGACAATCATCGAATCCAGCATCTGGGTAGCCGTGATGACGGGCTTTCCGGAACGCCGACATATTTCGATAATGTGTTTTTGCGCGAGCGGAATACGCTCCCCGGGAAGCTGTACGCCGAGGTCGCCCCGCGCCACCATAACGCCGTCAGCAAGCCGCGCGATTTCTTTTATGTTTTCAAGCCCCTCGCCGCTTTCGATCTTCGCGATAATCTTTATGCCAAAATTGGCCTTTTTTTCAGGCAAAGCCGGGGGAAGCCCGTCCGGAGCGGCAAGCGATTCGATGTATTTTTTTATTTCGGTTATTTCCCGAGCATAACTTAAAAAACTCGCCGCGATGAAATCAAAATCCATTTCCACCCCGAACAGAATATCTTTTTTGTCCTGGCCGCTCATGATGGGAAGCCCCGCGTGTACCCCGATGAGATTCACGTTTTTCCTGCTGCCGATGACCGCCGTGTTGTTGGCGCTGCAACGTATCACCTCGCCGTCAACGCCGCGTACTTCGAGTTCAAGCAGCCCGTCCGCAATCAGGATACGGTGGCCTTTCATAAGTTTCCGCGCCGCGTCCTTCCACGAAAGAGAAAGGCGCCAACGCCCTGTTTTGCCGGACGCCTCGGTAAAACAATCGTCCGTTGACACATCCACCGCGTCCCCTTTGTTTATGGTTACCTTCCCGTCGTCTTTCACCAGACCGGTGCGGATTTCGGGGCCTTTGGTGTCCAAAAGCAACGCGACCGGGATGCCCAATTCTTTTGAAACGCGCCGTACGCGCTCCGCCTGTTCCCGGTGTTCCTCGTGGCTGCCGTGGGAAAAATTAAAACGCGCCACATTCATACCGGCAAGAATAAGGTTCCGTACAACGGCGTCGTCCGAGCTGGCCGGTCCCATTGAACAGACGATCCTAGTTTTTCGTTCAAGCATGATGCTACTCTGCGTATATTTCGGCTCCACGTCAAGCCTGTGGCGTACCGGCTTGTACAAATTGTGTGATTATGCAAAGCTGACAGGAGCCTGCGGGACGGGTATTTTTTGCGGCGCTCAAAGACGATAGTCTTAGCGGCGCAGAAATCAAAAATCAACCCATGCGCCAGGCTGTTCGTGAAATGAAGCTGTTTTCTACCTACGCCGATAAAATCCGGGCCGCCGCCGAAGCGCTCCGGGCTGGGTTGTTGGTGGCCTTTCCTACGGAAACCGTCTACGGTTTGGGGGCGGATTGCTTTAATCCCGCGGCCCTGGCACGGGTTTTCGAGGTCAAGGGCCGTCCCCGGTTCGATCCCCTCATTGTCCATATCGCGGAACCGGATGCCGTGGATAGGGCGGCGGATGTCTCCCTTCTGGACAGCCAGGGGCGGCGGCGTCTGGCCCTCCTGATCCGGCGGTTCTGGCCCGGGCCGCTCACCCTTATCCTGCCTAAACAAGATGCGGTCCCGGACCTTGCCTCCAGCGGCCTCCCAACCATAGCCGTCCGCCTTCCCGCTCATCCTGTTGCGCGGAACCTGATCCGCCTTTCCACCGGAGCGGTCGCCGCTCCCAGCGCCAATCCCTTCGGCTACCTGTCCCCTACCTGTGCAGAGCATGTCCGGGACCAGTTAGGGGATAGGGTGGACTACATCCTGGACGGCGGCCCCTGTCTGGTTGGGGTGGAATCCACTATTCTCGACCTCTGCGCTGGGGAACCCCGTATCCTCCGTCCAGGCGGCGTTTCCCGAGAAGAGCTGGAAGCCCTCATCGGGCCGGTGTCCGTTTCCGCGGCATCCGGCGCGGAAGCCTCCGGCGCTCCCCGCGCTCCCGGACAGCTCAAAAGCCACTACGCCCCCCGGACCGCCCTTTCCGTCCACCCCCGGGACGAGATGATCGCCCTGCCCTGCGAAACCGGGGAGGCCCGCCTTTTCTTTGAGGCCGCCTCCAGAGACATCTGGCTGGGGACCTTGGCCTGCCGTTCCCTGGTTCCGGAAAGCTGGACGCCGGTCCTTTCAAAACGCGGGAACCTTGCCGAAGCGGCGGCCCGGCTCTTTGAACTGCTGCACTTCCTTGACGGCCTGGGAGCTTCCCGTATCCGGGCGGAACTGGTTCCAAACCGGGGCTTGGGGCCGGCCATCAATGACCGGCTTATCCGCGCCGCGGAGAAAGATGGATAATTTTACTTTGTAAACTGCGCGCTAGAGGACTTCCCCCCCGAACCCACCGCTTACTCCCATTCGATGGTGGCCGGGGGCTTCGACGAAATATCGTAGGTAACCCGCCCTATCTCCTTGATGGTATTGGTGATGAGCGTGGAAATTTCCAGCAGATCCTTCAGGGGAAAGGGGTAAACATCGGCGGTCATGCCATCGGCGCTGGCAACGGCCCGCAGGGACAAGACCCAGCCGTACGTGCGGAGGTCCCCGGCAACGCCCACAGAGCGGATGGGGAGGAGTACCGCAAAGGCCTGCCATATCTCATCGTAGAGACTGGATCCCTGTTTATACGCCCCTTCCCGGTCTATGGCCGGCGCGGCGCGTTTCTTCAGTTCTTCTATAAAAATCGCGTCGGCTTCCCGGAGGATGCCGCACTTTTCTTTGGTTACTTCCCCCAGGATACGGACCGCCAGGCCGGGCCCAGGGAAGGGATGGCGGCGCACTATCTCCTCATCGACACCCAGGACGCGGCCCAGGCGGCGGACCTCGTCCTTGTAGAGCCGGTCCAGGGGTTCGATGATGCGGCCCGCCCTGCGCTTGGCATCCACCAGCGGGCTTCCCACATTGTGATGGCTCTTGATAAGGCGGGCCTTCTTACCTACTCCCTTGCCGCTTTCGATGAGATCGGTATACAGGGTACCCTGGGCAAGGAAGCAAGAATCCGGCAGACCAAGGCGGGACACTTCCCGTTCCTGGATCGTGATGAAGAGGTCCCCGATAACCGTGCGTTTTGCCTCTGGCTCGGTGAGGCCCTTGAGGGCGGAAAGGAATTCCTCCTCACAACGGACGATGTGGAGATGACGGGCCCCCAGGCGTTCCAGACTGGCCGCGACGATCCGGGTCTCGTCCTTCCGCATCAGGCCCGTGTCCAGGTACATAAGGTGGACCTGGGCGCTTTTCAGGGCCGTGAGGAGCAGGGCTGCGGCCACCGTGGAATCAACACCCCCGGAGATCAAGAGGAGCACCGGGTTGTCCCCTACCCGGGCCGGAAGGGATGCCCGAATCTCCTCGACGTACTGTTCCATGGACCAGCCTCGGGTACAGCCGCAGACGCCGAACACAAAAGCCGCCAGCGCCTCGTTTCCCCGCTCGCAGTGGGTGGCTTCCGGGTGGAACTGCACGCCGAACCAGGGCCGCTCTTCGTGAAGGACCGCGGCGGGAAAGCCCGTAAGACTGGTCCCGTATTCCCGGAAGCCCGGCGCAAGACGGGTCAGCGTGTCCCCGTGGCTCATCCAGGCGGTAACGGTCCGTTCCCCGCTGTCCTCCGCCAGAGCGTTTCCGGCGATTATATCCGCCAGGGGAATCGCCGGGTCAAAGGCGGCGAGGAACCGCAGGGCCGCCTCCCGGTTGGGAAAGCAGTCCGCCTTGCCGGGCATTCTAACCCGGACTCCCACCCCGCCGTACTCCCGCTCCGGCAGGGGCTCCACGCAGCCTCCGAGATCGTGGGTCATACGCTGAAGGCCGTAGCAGATCCCCAGGAGGGGAAGCCCCGATTCATAGATCCGCCGGTCGGGGACCGGACCTTGAGGGGTGTAGACCGATTCGGGGGAACCGGAAAGGATGACGCCCCTCAATCTGTGCGTACCGGCCCCGGAAGCCTCCGCCGGGAAAACGCCCTCCAGGGAACGGTCACCGGGGATGATCTCGGCATAGACCCCCAAGTCCCGGACGCGCCGGCCTATGAGCTGGGTCGTCTGGCTCCCAAAGTCCAGTATCAATATTTTATCCATAAAAACGCGCCTGTTTATTTGCCCGCCGATTTAGTCCAGGGGCTTTTTCTGATGATGGTTTCCTTCCGGTCATACCCGACGGACACCACATCAATCGGCGTTTCGCAGAAACGCTCAATGAATTCGATGTATTCCATAGCCGCCACGGGGAATTCCTCGTAGGTCAGCGCGCCGGACAGGGAGTTTTTCCAGCCCGAAAAGCCGCGCAACACGGGCTTGGCCCGGTTCAGGGCCTCAATGGAAGCGGGGAAGGTTTCCACAATCCGGTCGCCTATGCGGTAGGCGATACATGCCTTGATTTCATCCAGGATGTCGTAGACATCCAGGTGGGTCATCACCAGGGAATCAATGGAGTTGGTGAGGCAGGCGTAGCGCAGGGCCACCAGGTCCAGGTAGCCGCAGCGCCGGGGCCGTCCGGTGGTAACGCCGTATTCCCGGCCTGTTTCCCGGATAAAACGGCAGAGCTCATCCTCGGAACCGGCGCTGAATTCGCTGGGAAAGGGGCCATTCCCTACCCGTGTGGAGTAGGCTTTGAACACCCCCAGAATCTTGTCCAGCCGCCGGGGTCCCACACAGCCGCCAATGGCGGCCCCGGCGGAGCAGGATGTACCGCTGGACACATAGGGGTAGGTCCCCAGGTCCAGGTCCAGCAGCGTTCCCTGAGCGCCCTCAAACAGGACCTGGGCATTTTTCCGGTGCATCAGAAAAGAGGCGAGGTCTATGGACATGGCTTCCAGCCGGGGGATAAAGGGTTCAAGAAAATCCCAATCCGCCGGGTCAAGCTCGTTCATCTTTTCCTTCCAAAACAGGTCCGCGACGCGGATACCGTCCCGGTCGCTTTTCATGGAATAGGTGATCCCTATGCCCCGGCCCGTGGTGCCTATGGGCTTTTTCCGGGCCTGATCCCGTTCCTTGTCGATCTGGATGTACCGGGGCAGGACGATATGGGCCCGGTCGGATATGAACACCCGTCCGGTGGTGTCGATTCCCCGGTCGTGCAGCATGGCTATTTCGCTGAAAAGGGCCACCGGGTCTATGACCATGCCCGCGCCCAGGACCACCAGTTTATCGGGGTAGAGTATTCCCGACGGGATAAGATGAAGGGCGTACTGTTCATCCCCTATGACGATGGTATGCCCGGCGTTGGCCCCGCCGGAAAACCGCACGATTATCTGGGCCTCTTTTGCCAGATAATCAACTATCTTGCCTTTTCCCTCATCGCCCCATTGAGCGCCGATAACGACTACGTTCACTATGCTTCTCCCCTTGTCAAAAAGAGTATACCGATAAGGCGGGGATCTGGCAATGTTGGTTCGTCCGGCGGTCAAGGCGGGCGCATAACGTTAAACTGAGAATTCCTCCGTCCCGCGGGCGCCATCTGTTATAAATCGCCCTCAAACAGTATACTAACCGGTACTAACAGTATGCGTATCCGTATCAAACCTCACCGTTTTTCCGGAACCGTGCGGGTTCCGGCGTCAAAGTCCCATACCATCAGGCGGCTGTTCATAGCGGCCCTGGGAGCGGGAGTTTCGGAAATCATGTATCCCCTGGATTCCCTGGATGCCCGTTCTTGCGCGGCCGTGTGCCGGGGTTTGGGAGCGGACATAACCGAACACTACGGGGCCGATCCTTCCTGCCCGAATCCGGCGGACGAACAGGGAAACCGGCTTGTGCGCTGGACCATACAGGGCGTGGGAAAGGCAGGGCCGCAGGTTCCGCCGGAACCGCTGGGAGCCGGGGGGACTTTGCGTAAATCGTATTTAGGGGCAAAGCCCCGCAAACTCCTGGATGTGGGGAACTCGGGGACCACCTTGTTTCTAGCCCTGGCCGCCGCGGCCCTGGGAAGGGAGCCGGTGGTTTTTACCGGGGACGAGCAGATCGCCCGCCGGGGAGCGGGGCCCCTGCTGGAGGCGCTCCGGGGACTGGGGATAACCGTAGATTCCGCTTCCAACGGCTGCGTGCCAATCACGGTCCAGGGCCCCTGGAAAGGGGGCCGGGTCAGCCTCTCCTGCCCCACGAGCCAGTACCTTTCGGCGCTGCTCCTGGCTGCTCCCCTGGCCCCGGCGGGAACGGTAACCGAAATCGAAGTGCCTCTCCTCAACGAGAAACCCTACATAGACCTGACCCTTTCGTACCTGAGAGCCCAGGAGGTTCCCTGGGAGGGAAAGGCGGATTATTCCTATTTCCGTATCCCCGGTGGCGCATCCTATGCACCGGTAAACGGCCCGGTGGCGGGGGATTTTTCCTCCGCCGCCTTTCCGGGATGCGCGGCGGCGATATGCGGATTGCCGCCGGTAGTACCGCCGGCAACTCCTTCGATTGGCGGACCGGTTGTCCTCTTAGGGCTTGATCCCCAGGACCCCCAAGGGGACAAGGCGATCTTCGATATGCTTGCCCACATGGGCTGCGATGTGGCCTGGGACCGGCAGGGGGATGAATGGCGGCTCACCGTTTCCCGCGCCGGGCCCCTTAAAGGGGGGACCTTCGACCTGAACGCCACGCCGGACCTGCTTCCGGCGGCGGCGGCGCTGGGGGCCTGCGCCCACGGGGAGACCGTGCTGGTTAACGCGGCTCACGCCCGGATCAAGGAAACCGACCGTATCGCGGTGATGGCCGAAGAACTGAGGAAACTCGGGGCGGATATAACCGAGCGGCCGGACGGCCTGGTCATCCGGGGGGGCGCGCTCCGGGGCGGCGCGGTGGACGGTCGCGGGGATCACCGGGTGGTGATGGCCCTGGCTGTGGCGGCTTTGGGCGCCTCGGGACCGGTAGAGATAGCGGGAGCGGAAAGCGCGGCGGTTACATACCCGGCTTTTCCAGAACTGCTGGCAGCGGAACTATGCGGATAGTCATCGTCGGGGCCGGCCTGGTGGGACTTCAACTGGCCCAGCATCTCATTCAGGAAAAGCACGATGTTTCCCTGGTTGAATCCAGCGAAGATCGGGCGCGGAATGCGTCAAACCGGTTGGATTGCCTGGTACTCCATGATGAGGGGAACAGCCTCCGGGTTTTGGAGGACGCGGGAATAGCCAAGGCGGATGCCCTGGTCTGTGTTACCGGCTCCGACGAAGTAAACATGATCATCTGCGGTCTTGCCGCTTCCCGGTATCCCCGGCCCCTCAAGATAGCACGGGTACGGAACGACGACTATGTTCGGCTGAACAAAGCCGGCGAGCGTGTCCTGGGCATCGATCACTTTGTCCATCCCGATGTGGAGGCGTCGGAATCGGCGCTGAACGCCATTGAACACGGCGCGAGGGGGGACATCCTTGCCTTCGCGGGTACGCCCTACAAACTGGGGTCCATTGACATTACCCCAGACAGCGCCTTTGATGGGCTTGCCCTCAAGGATTACCGGAAAATAGCGCCCGGCGAGAGCCTTATCACCCTGGTTGAACGCCGGGGACAGATCATCCTGCCCGGCGGGGCTACGGTGCTTGTCCGGGGGGACCGGATTCATATTCTGGCCCGGGAAAAGGAGATGAACCGGATCTTCGCGCTTTCCGGCAGGACCGAACAGCCCCTGCGGAACATAGGCATCGTCGGCGGCGGACGGCTGGGCGCCCTGATCGCCGAAGGGCTGTTGACGAAAGAGGGGCTGCTGTCGAAACATAAAACCGCCAAGCCTTCACTCTTTTCTTTTTTCAAGACCCTCATCTCCAAGAGGAACTGCCGGGTAGTCATCATTGAACAGGACTACAATCTTTGCAAGGAACTGGCCGCCCGGTTTCCGGAAGCCCTGATCCTCAACGAGGATATCTCGGAAGAAAGTTTTACTACCGAAGAACAGATAGACAAGCTGGACCTTATCGTTACTACCACGGACAAACAGGAACTCAACATTATTACCGCAGTATACCTTAAATCCCGTGGGATTGACCGGGCTGTCGCCATGGTAACCGGCCCGGGATACGCGGCCATAGCCCGGCGGCTTGGGGTAGATGTGGTTATCCCTATGAAGACGGTGGTAGTTGACTCTATCCTGTCGCACCTTATGGGCGGCAATGTAAAGGAAGTGCACCGCCTGGGGGATGGCAGCGTTGACATCATTGAGGTTGAAATCCGCAAAGACGCGCCGGTGGCGAATACGGCCATTTCCGCCTTTAAGCTGTCCGCCGGGGGACTGCTCATGCTGGTGAACCGGGAGGGCAATTCCTTTATCCCCCAGGGAGATTATGCGTTTAAAGAAGGGGATCGCATCGTCCTTATCTCGAAAACCGGGAGCCGGGCGGAAATTGAAAAGTATTTCGGCGCGGTTGTATGAAGATCACCGGAGAACGGGGATTCCTGCTGGTTTTTCTTGTCTGGGTCTTTGCCTGTCTCCTGGGCGCCCTGCCCTATTTTCTGTCCGGCTATATCCCGGATTTTACCGATGCGGTATTCGAAAGCGTCTCGGGTTTTACCACAACCGGGGCGTCACTACTCAAGGATATTGAAAGGTTCCCCAAACCGCTGCTCTTTTGGCGGGCTCTGACCCACTGGCTGGGGGGCATGGGGATTGTGACGCTTACCGTGGCGCTGCTTCCCTTTTTCGGCGCCGGGGGCTTCCGGCTCCTCCAGGCGGAAGCCCCCGGTCCCCAGGTGGACAAAATCGTCCCCCGAATCACCGGGACCGCCCGGATACTCTGGTCCCTCTACATCGCCCTTACCGCCGCGCAAACGCTGCTGCTCTTCCTCTTTGGCATGAATTGGTTTGACGCCCTGATACACGCCTTTTCAACCATGTCGACCGGCGGCTTTTCTTCCCGGAACAACAGCATAGCTGCGTACCAGTCGCCGGCTATTGAATGGATCTGCGCGGTTTTCATGCTCCTTGCGGGATTTAATTTTATCCTTATCCTTCAGCTTCTGCGGGGCAGATTCCGTGACCTATGGCGCAATAGCGAGGCCAGGGCGTACTTCGCCATCGTCCTTATCGCGGTTGTGATCATCGCCCTTTCGCTGCTTCCCCAAACCTCTTCGGCGGAAGAAGCCCTGCGGTTTGCCTTCTTCCACACCGGTTCCATTCTTACCTCCACCGGCTTTTTCTGCGCGGACTACAACGCCTGGCCGCCCCTGGCCCAAGGCGTACTGTTCTTCGCCATGTTCATAGGCGGCTGCACCGGTTCTACCGCCGGGGGCGTAAAGGTGATCCGCCATGTGATCCTCTGGAAGCAGATGGGAAACGAAATAAAACATATCGTCCATCCCAAAGGGGTTTTCACCCTGCGGCTTAACGGCGTTTCCGGCAAAAAAGACATAGTCTACGGGGCAGCCGGTTTTGTGTTCCTCTATTTTCTTATCCTTATTCTCTGCGCCTTTCTGGTGAGCAGCGCGGGAGAAGATGTGTTTACTTCCATCAATACTTCCCTCCTCATCTTAGGGAACATAGGACTGGGGCTTGGAAAGCTGGGGCCTTTTTCGCCGTTTCCCGAATTCCCCGGCTATGTAAAATGGGGCCTTTCCCTTGTTATGCTTTTGGGACGGCTTGAACTATGGACAGTTTTAATGTTCGTAACAAAAATTGTGCGGCGGAAATAACAGGGACACTGCTGATGATGCGCGGGCGGTTCAAAAAACAGTTTATCCTCCTCCGGGTGATTCTTTCCCTTCTGGGGATCATCGCGGTAAGCATGGTTCCGGCGCTGATCATGGCCG
>JAIRLK010000374.1 GCA_031259515.1 Treponema sp.
CACGGCCTAAAATCGGTAAACTACCGGGGGAAGATAGGCATCTCCTTGAGCCGGGATTACCTGCGGAAAGACATCATTCTGATAAAAATATCGGATAACGGGAAAGGGCTTGATGAAAATACGCGAAGAAGAATAGCCGGTATGCTCCGCGAAACGGAACCGGATACCATGTCCGGCGGCGGGCACATAGGTATTTCCAATGTTGAGCATCGGCTCCGCATATTTTATTCCGAAGGCTGCGGCCTGTTTTTTGAAGACAATCCTGAAGGCGGGCTTACCGTAACAATAAAGCTAAAAGAACAGCCGGATGGACTGTCATATCCGGACAACGCAAAAGAGTCTCATATAAACCCCGTAGGGGTTTGCATATAAATCATGGAGGAAGTTGTATGAAAATGACACAGAAAAAAAGGTTTCCTTTCGCGTACTGTTGTACCGCCCTGGTAGCGGCGGCGGCACTGTTCACTCTTGCGGCCTGTAACCGTGGCGAAAGCAAGGCGTCGGCATCCGGCGAAAAGGGGCCGGTGACCATCACATTCAGGACCTGGAATCCTAATGATGAAGCTTTTGCGGTTGTACAGGAGGCGTGGAAAGCCAAAAACACCAATATCAATGTGGAATTGGTGCAGTCCGAATATTCAGACCATATCCAGAGCCTCAAGGTTAATGTAGCCTCCGGTGAGGGGCCGGATATTTATGGTATCCAGGTTGGGGCCATCATGAATGAATTTCAGGAATTCACCCTGGACGTAGCCTCCAAGGCCGCGGAAACCTGGGGATCGGATTGGGAGAGCAAATTTGTTCCCGAATATATGGCCCAGGTAAAGGGCGGCCTGGACGGTTATTATGGCCTGCCCTTGGGAGGTCTTACTTCCGGTTATATATGGGCCAATATGGAGTACTTTAACAAGTACAACCTGGAAATCCCCACCAATTACAACGAGATGCTCGAAGTATGTAAAATCTTCCGCGCCAACGGCGAACTGCCCGTTCTTTTGGGAGCAAAGGACGACTGGATTAACCTGGACACCTTTATCACCATAGCCGCCGATATAAATACCGAAAAATTCTTCGATGCCCTGGAAGGAAAGGCGCCCTTTACGGACCCCGACATCGTTCAGGCCCTAGAGATCTGGAAAAATATCTTTACCGACGGGATAGTTCAAGACGGCGCCCTGGGTGTCAATGTATATATGGATACCCATAATATGTTCACCGAGGAATACGCCGCCCCCATGATGTTTAATGGTTCCTGGAATACTAATGTTGATTTCGGGACAGGCAAGTCCTTCGAAGTATTCACGATAGACTGGAACATGGACGGCAGGCAGGCGCCGGTGCTGCCCGCCGTGGATGTGGTAGTTTCCATTAACAAGGAAGGGAAATACCCCGACGAAACCTGGCAGTTCTACTCATGGCTGGTGGACGAGGGCGCTCAGTTGATGATCGACCAAAGGCTTCAATATATGCCCGTCAAAGCCAATGCCCGGATCAATACCGCCAATTTTTCGAAAAACCAGATCGAAAACCTCGACACGATCGTGGAGATTGCGAATGACAGGGCAAGGGGATACAGGGAAATTACCTATCCAAGGCTTAAGCAGGTCATAGCGGATCAGTTAAAGGCTGTCGCGATAGGTGAATCAACGCCCCAGGCCGCCGCTGGGATCATGGAAGAAGCCTCAAAGTCCGAAAGACGCTGATAAAAAGCATCCCCGGTGGATCGATCCAAATCATGGACCGGCCATTGGGGGTCAATAGGGGGAATTCTGTTGAACACATTAAGACGAACAAAGAAGTATCAGTATCAACATGAAGGATATCTCTTCATTTTACCGGTACTGTTGTTTTTTGGCATCTTCTGCCTCTACCCGATCCTCTTTAATCTCTATTACAGTCAGTTTGACTGGAACGGGATGAGCAAAAATAAAATCTTTGTCGGACTGGAAAATTTCAGGCGCCTGTTCAAAGATCCCACCATGTTTAAAATTATCCGTAATCAGTTTGTTTTCTTCTTTGGCACCATTTTTCCCCAGGCTTTTTTGGGGATAATCATTGCGTATATTATTAGCAGGAAAGCACGGGGGGGTACTTTCTTTCGTACCCTGCTGTATATGCCTTCCGTTTTAACCGTATCCATCACCGGTACTATCTTTTCCCGGATGCTGGAAGCCAATACAGGGGAAATAAACATAGCCCTCCGGGCGATGGGGTTGAACGCCCTGGCGCTCCAATGGCTGGGCCGGCCCTACCCCGCCCTGTTTTCCCTGGTGATGGTCAATATCTGGACCTGGACCGGATTCAGCATGCTCCTCTACAATGTGAATATGACCCACATTTCGGAGGAACTCTACGAGGCGGCGACCATAGACGGGGCAAGCGGCTTCCAGCAGTTTTTCCGCCTGACCTTTCCCCTGTTACGGAACACTCATTTGTCCCTGATCCTCCTGGGCTCCATCAGCACCCTTAAAACCTTTGATCTGCCCTATGTGTTAACCAGGGCGGGGCCCAACCACGCCACGGAATTTTTTTCCACTTATATTTATCTGCTCTCCTTTGATTATTTTGATCAGGGGGAATCCTCCGCCCTGGTTACCATTCTGTTTTTCCTTGCCCTTGCCCTCACGATAATCCAACTGCGGATGTACGGCCTGTTGGGCCGGAAGGAGAAGGCATAATGAATAAACGGATAACCGGTTTTCAAATTTTCAGTATGGCGGTACTGATAATCGCTTCCCTTATTGTTGCCTATCCCCTTCTTTTGACCCTGCGGAAATCCCTGATTATTAACGGTCTTGCCAACTACCCGGCGGTGCTGCGCAAGGTAAACATACCCCGAAACCTCATGAACAGCATTATTGTTGTCGGAATTACCCTTATCGGTACTACCATTGTATGCTCCTCTGCGGCCTTTGCTTTTTCAAAACTGCATTTCCGGGGACGCAACATCCTCTTCCTGGTAATCATGATGGGGATGATGGTCCCCACTTCGGCGATGATCTTTCCCCTTTTTCAGATCATCAAGTTTCTAAAACTGGTAAACAACCCTATTTCGCAGACCCTGCCCTATATTACGGGGAATTCCATCTTTGGTTTGCTGCTGCTGAAGATCTATTTTGACGGGCTGCCCAACGAGATGATGGAATCCGCCAGGATAGACGGGGCGGGTTCTCTGCGTATTTTTGCGCAGATCATGCTGCCCAACGCGATACCGGGACTTTCGATACTGTTTGTGAACACCTTTATGGGGACCTGGAATGAACTGCAGATCGCCATCACCTTTATCAGCAAACGGGACTACATGACCATAGCGGCCATCCCGGTCAATTTCGCTTCCGGTATGGGAACGACCAACAACAGTACCGGAGAACTCTTCGCCTGTCTGGTGATGTGTATGATCCCGGTCATCCTGTTTTACATCCTGGTGCAAAAGATGATCATCCGGGGCATGACCGAAGGAACCGTAAAGGGCTAGCAGTTTGTTGCGCTTCGCGCTTAAACCTCCCAAAAATCGCCGATTAGGCGATTTTTTACCTTGCAAACTGCGTAAGGAGCCCGATAATCGGGATTTTTGTGGTACAAAGTACCGCAAAAATCCACAAGTACAACAGGCTGCTGGGTATTCCGAAGGCCGCCGGCCTGTCATATACCGGCGGCGGCTTATACTAATTTTTTTCGAGGAGGCGATATATGTCGATTGTATCCGTAAAGGCAGCGGACCCCTGTATTCAGTATTTTGGCAGATGGACCAGCGACGGCGACAGGCGGTATACCACAAGCCGGTTCAGCACAGTTTTTTTTAGCTTCCGGGGGGATTCGGTCGAATTGTCCGCCGTCACCGGTCCTGACTGGGGACGGGCAGCGGTTTACCTGGACGGGAATCCTCCGGAGTTCATCGATCTCCGCAGTTCTGAAACGGAGACAAAAAAGGTGTTTGAAAAAGCGGGCCTTTCCGGCGGGACTCTGCACTGGCTCTCGGTGGCGGCCCTGGGGAAACAGGGGGAAGATCCCTGTTATCTGGAAATCACCGGGTTTGCCGCGGAAGAACCGGTGGATTATCCCGCCTTGCTCCGGGAATGGATGGAGGCGGAATACCGGCTTATCAGGACCGGAGCGAAAAAATGGACACCCGAGGGGGAATGGAAAGCCGTCCCCTACGGGGCGGAGACCCCGTCTGCCGGAGTCCGCCTCTTGGCGGGTCCGATCCGGGAACTCTTCGACCGCAATATCGCCAACCTCAAGTAC
>JAIRLK010000029.1 GCA_031259515.1 Treponema sp.
TAGAACCTGTTTAATATCTCATTTAGAATTCGGAATTGGGGCGCATTTGCGGCGTAAAACGCCGCAAACCGGGCTTTTCGCTCCAATCTTTTGGCTAAAGCCAAAAGGATTTCCGCTGCTATCCCTTGCGCGCCCAGGGGCTTTCCGGATGTTAAACAGGCTCTTATGAGTACAGACTAGCTCCCGGCAAGCTGGCGTAGTTTGCCGTGCAGATAGAAAACGAAGGAAGGAAAGGCCTCTGGGGGCCGCTGGCTCAGGCGCTGATACCGTAACAAAGGTTTTACCCGCTTAGGCGGTGGACATACACAATTTTGACGGCGGGAAAGACCGCTCGTGCGCAACGCGCACAAGGAGTATACCATGAAAAAGAACGATGGCATATTTTTCGGTTTCGCCGCTCTGCTGATAGCGGCGATGGTTACCCTGGCAGGGTGCCCCGACACTCTCGGCAATCCCCGGACGGTTACGTATACCGGTACATCAACCGGTACTACGGTTACGTTAAAAATCATTGAAAACACCAGTCGGGCGGCTTATACGCCGCAGGTGGAGGACGAATATGAATTAACCGTTGGTATTCAAGCGAGTAAAGGGGCGGTAACCTCATTTAGCGCCGGGGTTTTCACCCTTAAACCGTCCAATTCGCAAACGACATTTACCGCAACGATATCGGGAGGCGGCCTGTCTGCCCTGTCAGGAACAATCACCTGGACAGATGGCGCTGCATCACCTGGGCTGGGAACAGTAACTCCCAGCAACCCCAACCCCGACCCCGGAGGTGAAACATTGCCGGAGCCGCCGTCTTCAACGGGAACCAATGAAGTGGGCGGCAAGACCTACCAGACATACGATGATAAATGGGAATTTAGCGCCGACGGGACATACCGGTATTTTGATGAGGAGGACGGCGTATGGATAGAAGAAGAAAACGGCACGTATTCATGGGATAGCAGCGGCGCATTCAAAATGGTAACGCTCGCTCCGCAACGCGCTGTTGTTGAGGGATCAACACTCTATGATAAAGCCGGTTGGAAAGCCGCTGCCAGATCATATTTTGTCGCTGATGGACTTACAGAAGCGAATGCTGCTGAAGAGACCGATGGGCATTATACGACAATCACGGCGTTTATAGATGCCTATGCGGATTATACGTTTGCGCTTCGATTGTGTAATTACACAATGAGCGGCGAAACCATCGGTACATTTGGAGAAATGGGTACGTATGGTTACGCTGACGCAAAAGGCGGCAAAGTCGTGGTGAAAAATGACACGGCAAGTACGCTCACGGTTAAAACCTACGCAGGTTATGCGGGTACTGAGGCAACCGCCATCGTATCTGCCGGTGCAAGAAAACAGGTGTTTGAAAGCGGCGATGACACCTTTCTCATGAAAACAAACATAGCAACCAGCGGCAGGATTACCGAAGTTGAGATAGAGGAAGGTTATTTCGGCGATGATAGGAGTAGTCCTGATTTTGGTGGCGCTCGATCTTCTTATGAAACCGGACCTATTTGCGTGGGAGGCGGCAGGACAATTACCATCACCGTAGAATAAATAGCATTGGGAACGCAGCGGCGCCAAGCGCCATTTGAGCGTGAAAACAATAAACGCCCCCGCCGTCCGGCGGGGGCGTCGCGTCCGCAGGACGCGCGGTTAATGGGGCAAAATAATTTTTAAATTTATTTCATCAATACCTCGTAAACAGCCGGAACGTTAACGGCTAGGGACGCGGCCCGGTGGGAGTTTGCGGGGCGATCATATCCGTGTAGACTTCCTGGAGCCGGGAAAGGAGCTTCCGCACCGTTTCTTTCCGGTCCCGCCGGTATTCTTCCAAGGCGGCGTTCAGGCTGATGACCGGCCCCGCGTGAATAGTAACACTGCGGGGATGGATGTTCACCCGGTTGGCATAGGCGCCTCCCATAGTACGGTTAGCGAAATCCCAAAGGTTTTGGACATACTCGATCTTCATGTCCAGGGGCGAGCGCTCCCCGGGCGGCGGGTCCCGAAAATACCAGGTAAAATCCGCTATCTCTATATGACGGGCGGCGTGCCAGGCTTCACCGGCCCGAAGATCTTCGGCAGCCCGTTCAAGGGCCGTCTCCTTTTTTTCCCCCGCCTCTTTCCCCGGAACAAAGATACGGTCCCAGCATACCTGGCGGAGATAATACATGCGGCTGAAATGTTCATTCTGGCTGCCCCGGACGCCCAGAATTCCGGCGCAACGATCCAGAGCCGCCGTGAGCAAAACCGCCAGACGTTCCTCCCAGGAGAGGCCGGGATCGGACGCGATACCGTAACGCGCCTCGTTAAGGCGCAGAATAGCTTCCCTGCACCGCAGAAGCCGGCTCCTCAAATCCCCTTCACCGGATTTTTCGCGGTCCAGGCCGCAGAGTTTCTCTACCTTTCGCAGCAGGCCCTCCATTCCCCGTGCGGCGCCTTTGCCGTAGGTAAGCCGTATAGCAACGGGTAGTATTTCTACCGGCAGAGGCGTTCCCATGTCGTTTAGCTGTTTCACCGCCCCAAGGCCTATGCGGATAACCCCCGGTTCCAGACGGGGCGTTCCGCGGGCGGAGTAACTCACCTGTCCCTCCGGCGCTATGCCGACGGGATAGGGGCCTTCGGCAATGGCGGCGTAGATCCCCGCCAAGCCTTTGGAGTCAAGTTTGGCGTGGTGAACCGGAAGAGCGCCCAGACGGGGCATGACTATCCGGGCTGCCAGGCCGCCCCAGCGGAGCACTTCATAGCCATAGACAAAGCGGAGCCGGGGACGAGAAGGAAGCCGTATCCCCCGCAGCGCGGCGGTTCTCTTGAGCTTATAGAGGACAAACCAGGTGAGTATCTGGGGCTCGAATCCGTAGGGATGGCGGAACGCCACGATGCACCGGCTTTCTCCCCCAAGAGATCGGCGGAACGCATGGATGAACAGCGATTGTGTTTCCAGCCTGATTTTCGCGGCGCCGACAAAGCTTGCAAGGTAAACCCGGGCGGCGAAACGCAGGGTAACTATCAACATGCCGGATATTTTTGACGCCGGCGCTTTGATGTCCGGATACGCCTTAGTTACCGGCGTGTACCGTGGTCTTTTCATGCGTAGTGTTTCCTTTCCAAATCTAAAATCGCGGAGACATTTGTGGAGAATATTTTTACGATGTATCGCAAAAATATTTCCCACAACTCCTAATCCGCTTTTCCGCTCTTTCTCTTTGAATATCCCAGTCCCGCTCTGATAATACGCAGTATTCCCCTAAGGGGCAGGGGCTCCATCCGCTTCCGCACCGCCGCCAGGGATTTGATAATGGGGATATGCTGAGGACAATGGGATTCGCATTTGCCGCATTTAACGCATAGCCCGGGACCGCTTGTCTGGTCCGAGGTAAGGGTAGCGCTTGTGGCGTACTGCTGCATCCCCTGTATCCAGCCCAGGGCAAAGGAGGTGTTGTACGCGGCAAAACAGCCGGGGATGTTGACGTGTTGAGGACAGGGCATACAGTAGTTGCAGCCTGTACAGGGAACCTTGTAAGAAGCGCTGAATATCTCCACCACCCGGCGGTAGGATTCTAGTTCCCCGGCGGTAAGGCTTCCGGGAAAGGCGGTTTCCGCGGTCAGAAGATTTTCATCAAGCTGGGCGGGATCGTTCATCCCCGACAGAAGCACCGTCGCCTCTTTATGGTTCCACACCCAGCGGAGGGCCCGTTCCGCCGCCTTTTTCCCGGATGCCCCGAAAACCTCCTCCGCTTCCCGGGGCAGGGCGGAGGCGAGCTTGCCTCCCAGCAGAGGCTCCATGATGATGACCGGCAGCCCCTTGGCGGCGGCCCTGAGCAGCCCGGTCTTGCCGGCCTGGTAGTTTTCCTGCGCGTAGTTATACTGTATCTGGCAAAAATTCCAGTCGTAGACATCCAGGAGCTGAAGAAATTCCTCCTGGCTTCCGTGAAACGAAAAACCCGCCTGCTTTATACGGCCCTCTTTCTTCCGCTCAGCCAGCCATTCCTCAATTCCCATGGCCCGGAACCGTTCCCATTGCCGCCGGTCGGTAAGCATGTGTAAAAGGTAGTAATCAACGCGGGCCGTCCTCAGCCGCTCCAGTGATTTGTTGAAGAATTTGTCAAAGTCCGAAGGGCTCCGGGAGAGAACCAGGGGCAGCTTGGTGGCGATACATACCTTTTCCCGGGCATTGTTCTTGTCCAGGACCGCCCCCAGAGCCTCTTCACTACCGGCGTATATATATGCGGTATCGAAGTAATTTACCCCCCGGTTGACGGCTTCCATGACCAGGCGTTCCGTCTTTTCCATATCTATGGCGGCGCCCTTCCGGGGAAACCTCATGCAGCCGAATCCCAGCGCCGAAAGTTTATTCCCCGATTTCCCGTCCGTTCTGTATTGCACTCAGATCCCCCTACCGGGCCGTAGCCCACGCCGCTTCCGGTTCGTCCGTTGTAGAATAATGGGAGGCTTGTCCCCCTGGTAAATATAATAAATGAATAGTCGGACTTGGACAATGATCCGGCCAATGCGTCTTGACGAAGCACTTGACATAATCAAATAAACTGGATATGTTTCTATATACAGAATGTTTCTTTGATGAAACAGTACCTTTAGGAGGAAAACTACATGGCGAAAAAAATTCCGACCCGGCTCTATCTTTCCGAAGATGAAATCCCCAAGTTCTGGTACAACCTGCGGGCTGATATGAAAGAGAAACCAGACCCTATCCTGCATCCGGGAACCTTGCAGGCGGCGACTGCTGCGGATTTGGAGGCGGTGTTCTGCAAAGAACCGGTCAAACAGGAACTGAACGATACGGATCGGCTTATTCCCATACCCGCAGGAATACAGGAATTCTACACCGCCTACCGGCCCGCGCCGCTTGTCAGGGCGTATTTCCTGGAAAAGGCCCTGGGAACGCCAGCGGAAATTTACTACAAACACGAGGGAACCAATACATCAGGGTCTCACAAGCTGAATTCCGCCGCAGCCCAGGCGTTCTATGCCAAAGAGGAGGGGCTCACCTCCCTGACCACGGAAACCGGGGCGGGCCAGTGGGGCAGCGCCATGGCCATGGCCGCTGCCTTTTACGGCATCAAGCTCACAGTCTACATGGTAAAGGTGAGTTCCGAGCAGAAACCCTACCGGAAATCCCTGATGGAGACCTACGGGGCGAGCCTTATCCCCTCTCCTTCGGATACCACCGAGGCGGGCAGGAAGATCCTGGAACAGGACCCGAACACTGGTGGATCCCTGGGCTGCGCCATTTCCGAGGCGGTAGAAACGGCGGTTAAGACCGATAAGTGCCGCTACGTGCTGGGGAGTGTCCTGAACCATGTGCTGCTCCATCAGTCCATCATAGGCCAGGAAGCCAAAGCCGCCCTGGACAAGTTTAATGTTAAGCCTGACATCATCATAGGCTGCGCGGGCGGCGGTTCCAACCTGGGAGGGATCATCGCCCCCTTCATGGGAGAAAAACTGGCGGGCAAATCGGATACCCGGTTTATCGCAGTGGAACCCGCGTCGTGCCCCTCCTTTACCCGGGGACGGTACGCCTACGATTTTGGGGACACCGCCAAGACCACACCCCTCATCAAGATGCAAACCCTGGGGAACGGCTTTATCCCCTCGGCCAACCACGCCGGCGGGCTCCGCTACCACGGGATGAATTCGGTCCTGTCCAAACTCTACCACGACGGTTTCCTGGAAGCCCGGGCGGAAGTACAGACCGATGTATTCGACGCGGCGGTACAATTCGCCAAGATCGAGGGAATACTTCCAGCGCCGGAATCGTCCCACGCCATCAAAGCCGCTATCGACGAAGCCCTGGAGTGTAAACGTACCGGGGAGAAGAAGGTTATCCTCTTTGGGCTGACCGGAACGGGGTATTTCGACATGTCGGCCTATATGGCCTACAACGCTAAAACCATGAGTGATCACATCCCCACAGACGAAGAACTGGCCCGGGGTTTCGCCACCATACCGGATATTCCGCAGAACGCCTAAGAGCCTGTTGCAAAGGTATAAACATGCAATAAATTGCATGTTTATACTATATTTATACGCGAAGCGCAACAGGCTCTCAGACCGGACAAGCCGGCAATGGAGCAGGGAGCGGAAGGGGAAGAATGAGCGGGATCGGGCGGCGTGCGGCATAGAGAAGGGAGTATGTCCAGGGGCACGGTCTTTCCGGACCGTTGCTTGATGAACACATAAGAACCGGGAAGTTCCGGGCGTGGAGTCAAAGGTCCTTGCCCCGTGCCTCCCTTATTCTTGATTGGAAGGCGCTAAGATTCCATTGCCTAAAACCCGTCGTAGAAGTTTTCCCGGAGGCGGCTGACGGCGCTGGTCTGCTCGCGGGTTAGCGTGATCCCTTCTGCCGCCTTGAGGAGAACCTGATCTAGCTGGAATTGGAGCTGATCTTTGGCAATACTGACCAGTATGTAAAAATCGTAGACTTCCCGGGGGCCGTCTGCGGCGTCTTCGCTTTCATACCGCTTCAGGAGCCAGAAATCGGCTTCCCGGCGGGCATCTGAATAGAGGGTATCGGC
>JAIRLK010000145.1 GCA_031259515.1 Treponema sp.
GCCACCTCATCAAGGATCTTCCCTTTGTCTTTCTTCCCAGCCTGCTGGTAGCGCCGGTAATGCGCCTCAAAAATCTCCCGTCTGGCTTTCATCCCTAACCTCATTTGCTCCACACTCCAGTGGAACCAGTATAGTTTTGGCTAGGTTTTTAGTTTTGAGGCATCCATCCTTTCGGCTAGGTTTTGTTTTGAGGCATCACGGGCGGCATCAAGTCTTGTCAGAAATTCTCAGTTTGCCACTAAATGTGGAAAAATGGCCCTAAATTGAGGGCTAAAATCCATATATAGCGTTAAACTGAGAATTACTGAAGCCTTGTCATGATAAACGCATAACCACGGATTACACGAATACCCGTTCCTTTGCGCTATTCTAATCCGTGAAAATCCGCGTTAATCCGCGGATAAAATTTCTATGGATCGAATGTCCGTTTCCCCACCCAGCTTCCCGTACCGGCGCCGCTGGGGAAGTGCGCATCAAGCCATTAGCCTTTAAGACTGCCGGCAACCATACCCCGGATCAGATACTTTGAACCGGCGGCAAAGATGCCCAAAACAGGCAGGGTTGCCAGCGTCAAGGCCAGAATCCTGGCCGCATAGTCCGTCCGGTGGAGCTGGCCCAATATGGCAATCGCCAAGGGGATCGTATACAGGTCCTGATTATTGATCATCACCAGGGGTACAAGATAATCGTTCCATGACCATAAAAAGAAAAAGAGGAACAGCGTGATCAGTGCGGGCCGGGTGATGGGCAAAACAATCCGTATAAAACTAATGAACATATTACAGCCGTCAATGTTGGCGCTTTCAAGGATTTCATTCGGTACGGAAGAAGCGATGTACTGCCGCATCCAGAATACACCAAAGGCATTCGCCAGGGCCGGTAAGATCAGGGAAAGATGGGTGTTGATAAAGCCAAACCATCTCATTTCGATAGCCATGCCGACAAGCCCCATTTGGCTGGGGATCATAATGGTTCCCAGAACAAACATAAACAGGAACCTTTTGCCGGGAAATTCCATTTTGGCAAAGGCAAATCCCGCTAAACAACTGACAAGCATAACTCCCGCTGTGGAAGCAAGGGCAACGACGAAACTGTTTTTATAAAACAGCATAAAGTTGGTACTCAGCACCGTATGCAGGTTTTGCAAAAAATAATTACCAGGGACCAGCTTGATGCCGGTATATATCGCTTCGTTTACATAGGTTCCGGTAATGATCATAAAATAAAAAGGCATAACGGACAGCAGGGTCATAAGAGAAAGAAAGCTATACACGATTATTTTTGACAGAGCAATGGGCTTTTTCAAATTTCACCTCCCCTGTCCGAAATTTTCATCGAGACGCCGGAAAATACAAAGATAATGACAAAAAGCGCAAAGGCAATAGCGGTACCGTAACCGAACTCAAACCGCTGAAAGGCGGTGTCATAAAAATTCAGCACAATAGTCAGGAGACTGCGTTCAGGGCCTCCTGTCGGGCCGCGGGCGCCGCTGGCGGTAAATAATATCCTGGGTTCGTCGAAGATTTTCCAGCTTCCGATAATACTGGTGGTAACCACAAAGGTCATAATAGACCTGAGCATGGGGAGCGTGATCTTGATGTGCCGTTGGATCCAGTTCGCCCCGTCAATAATCGCGGCCTCGTAAAGCTCTTCCGGTACAGTGGAAAGGCCGGTCAGGAAAAAAACCATCATATAGCCGTAATAACGCCAAAACCCCAAAAATATCACCACAAAACGGGCCCCCAGAACATTGCCCAGCCAGTAATAGGGGTCCTTTACCAGGCCAAGCTGCATCAAGGCTATGTTGACGGTTCCGGTCTTCCAATCAAACAAAAGCTGGAACAGAAAGCCCAGGGCAACCGGCGCGGCTAAATAGGGCAAAAAATTGAGGAGCTGAAAAACGGAACGGGAACGGCTGGTAAAATCTTTAAGCAAAATAGAAAGCAAAAGCCCGGTAAACATCTGCACAGGTATGGAAATAACCATGAGCAGCAGGGTATTGGTTACTGATTTAAAAAACAGACGATCCGTTAAGAGCCGGGTATAGTTTTTTAAACCCACAAACTCCGGCAATCCCGCCCCCGACCATTTGGTAAAGCTGATAAAAAACGAAAAAAGCATGGGAAAGAACTGAAAGATAAAATACAAGATAAAAAAGGGAGCGATAAACAGAAAAGGCGTGTACTTTCTATACATGTTATTCATAGAAACCACCGTTGGGTTACCCGCCGGGAAACCATTCCGCGACGGGTTTTTTACTGCCGGATTAATCCTCCCGCAGTTACGGAAGAATTATCCCTCGGCGTACTTTGAAGCAAACCTTGACAAGTACGCCGCTTTTACGGAACAAAACCCCGATTAACGGGATCCTAACGGGTTAACGAAGGAACCCTTTGCAAAAGGTCGTCTTCGATAAGAGCGATAAGCTCATCGGTAGTAACCGGTCCCGATGCGCTGACCAACCGGGTAACAGCCAGCGCGATAGCGTCGTTGATCTCCGAATCGAATTCGCAGACCTGGCGGCTTGGGGGCGTGGCGGGAGCAAGGACGGTGGTAAGATAATTCAACACATCCTGACCGCCAAAATAAGGGTCGGGCCTGGTATAAAACTTTGCCGCAGGATCATACAGGGATTTGTCCGCCGAAAACAGATCGCTGTCGCGCCGTACCTGGGGGCCGGGATCCTGTACGCCGCCCAGGTTATTCCAGGACAGCCATGCCCAAGCAGCCTCTTTATCCTTAGCCCCCTTGGGAATACCCCACGCGGTCCCGCCCCACGGATAACTGCCTCCGGGCGGAGTAATGAGTCCCCATGTATTGACCATATCGGGATCATTAACCTTGACGATCCAGCTTGGCCCCCACTCCGGCATCGGCATAAAGATATGAGTTTTATCCGTAACCGAGGCATTCCAGGCCGGAGTATCCTGCATAATGCCGTCAACAACTCCCGCCTGTTTAAATTTAATCAAGAGATCAAACGTATAGCCCAAGGCATTCCGCAGGTTCAGCTTGTTTCCGTCGGTCAAATACGGCGTATTGGTCTGCCCAACGAGAATTTTGAAAAGGTCCTGGAGGCCCGGGAACAAGTACACTGTTCCGCCGGATTCCCGCTGGACCTCCTGGCCTTTGACGATAAAATCATCCCATGTCTTAAACATACCGGAGACCTCCGCCAAATCGGAGGTTCCAAAGTATTGATCGGCCAACTCCCGTTTGTAGGCGATCCCGCTCATGGCGGGGGCGCAGTCAACACCGACCAGCTCTCCCTTGGGATTTGTAGCCAAGGGCAACATGGATGCCCATAACCGGGAAGTATCCAGATTATAGGGGGCTTTGGTCAGATCATCCCAGCAGTCAAGGGCCAAAAGTTTTCCCCGAACACCCATTTCCAGCCAAACCATATCGCCGATTTCCGAGCCGGAAGCCAAGGTCGTTTGTATCTTTACCGGCATTTCCGCCTGCTGGATCAGGGTATTACGGATTTTGATATTTGGATGGGTCTCGTAGAATTTGCTGGTAAGAGGCGTCTGGTATTCATCAGCCTCCCAGCACCAGACATCCACCACGGTTACTTCGTCGGCGGACGACCGGGCCTGAGCGCTGTTTTGGCGCGAACAACCTATGGTAAGCGCCATACCGACTAGTCCGACAAGAACAAGGATCATCCATCGTAGATTACGCGAAAAAAACATAGCAAAACCTCCTGAATTACGATTAAGGCCATACCATTATGGCCCGTAAACCAACCGTCCAATAAATGATTTACAAAATATTTTGGTTTTTAACACGAAAATATTCGTATCAGAGATCAGTATACCACGGCTAAAGTATTTGTCAAGCGTTTTTTTTCAAATTTTCGCTTTTCGCATTTTTTACACAATGACGGTAAGTTAAGAAACCGGTACATGATTTTTTCCGGCTTTATCGGAAATTTAGTAAAAATGTATGAAAAAATATACGGTTTTAGTCCGATATGTGTTCAAGGTGTCCGTAAAAATCCATAACCAGCCGCCAGTGGTTCTCACACGCCTCTGTTTTGAAGCATTTTAACCGAATATTTCCGGAATAATTTTGCAATTAACCAAAAAAATTTGTCCCCCCTTGACACGCTTTATCGAGAATGGATAAACTAAAAATATGGCATCCCGAATAGCTGATATCGCGAAAGAAGCGGAGGTTTCCCCATCAACGGTATCGGTAGCCCTAAACAATAAATCCGGTGTCAGTGATGAAGTACGGCAAAAAATAGTAAGCATCGCCGTGAAGTTAGGATATAAAAACGCCTTCATCAACGGCCAGATAAATGGACAGATAAATGAAAATGTAACCATTCGGTTTTTAAAAATCGCGAAGCACGGTCATATAATAAACGAACGGCATAACGCCTTTATTGCTGAATATCTTGACGGTATAGAAATGGAGGCAAAAAAAAGAAAATACAAGCTTGAAGTTTCATTTTATGACCAGGTGCCCATAAAAGAGATCGTCGCAGCCCAGCGGAAGGCCGAGGTAAGCGGCTTTATTGTTTTAGGTACCGAACTTGACGATCATGAATTGATCTTTTTTTCGGAATTGAATAAGCCGGCTGTTTTTATTGATACCTATTTTCACTTTTCCGTGTGTGATTGCATTGATATGAATAACGTTGACGGAGTTTTTAAAAGCATTCAATATCTTTACAACTGCGGACACCGGAGTATCGGCTTAATCAAAAGCAGCTACAAAACCCGGAATTTTACAATGAGGGAATTCGGGTTCCGGGAGGCGATGGAATATTTTTCCCTGCCGGTTCAGGAGAAGTTCATCATCAGCGCGGACCCAACCTTTGACGGATCTATACAGGATATGGACAAATACCTCAGCCGAAACAGTTCCCTGCCTACGACGTTTTTCTGCATGAGTGATATTATGTCCTACAGCTTTATAAAGGTACTGCGGAATTATAATTTTAGCGTTCCTAATGATATAAGCATCATCGGATTTGACGATCTTCCGTCCAGCAGCCTTTCCGAACCGCCCTTAACCACAATCCGGGTTTCCGCCCGGGAAATAGGCCGGAGGGCAATAGAAAAACTATCCGGACGGATCGCCAATCTTTCCGAATATATCCCGGAAAACATTCTTATTTCTGGAAAATTGATGATACGCGACAGTGTAAAAAAAATATGAAAAATCCGCTGGTGAATCATCCTGATATATTTTTTTCTCTCCTTGTGATCCTGCCGAGGGAACGTTCCCCGCCGGGATGATACCCCCGCCGCGAATTAATTTCCCAGAGAAGTTCCTTTTCTTCAAGATCGTTTGGATTTTGAAAGGTTTTTATGAGTTTATAGAGTGAGGTAAAACCAGATGAAACAGTATCCCTATAATTATTCTTTTGATGTGCCTGAACAAAAAAGAGTGCGGGTTATTATTGATACAGACTGCAAAAACGAAGCGGATGATCAGTTTGCCCTTGTGCACGCCCTGTTAACGCCGAAATTTAAAATCGCCGGCGTCATCGGGGCGCATTTCGGTACTTCCAAATGCCTGGATTCCATGCAACAGAGCTATGATGAAGTCGTAACGGTTATTGATTTGATGGATCTATCCGGCAAAGTTCCGGTGTTTAAGGGTGCGGAAAGGGCGATTCCTGATGAAAATACGCCGGCTCCTTCCGAAGGAAGCGAATTGATTATTCAAGAAGCCCTCAAGGACGATCCCCTGCCCCTGTACGTGCTGTTATGGGGACCGGTAACCGATTTGGCTTCCGCCTTACTGCAAAGGCCGGAAATATCAAAAAAAGTGAACGTGGTTTGGCTTGGCGGAGGCCCCTATCCCCAGGGCGGGTGGGAATACAACCTAAGCAATGATATTGACGCCGCAAATGTCATGATGCGGTCGGATATTCCGGTGCAAATGATCGTGGAGCAGGGCTTCCGCCGGGTCAACATCAGTCTTGCGGAGTTGGAATACAAGGTGTCAAAGCGGGGCAAGATTGGGGCGTATCTTTTCCGGCAGCTCATTGACTACAACGATCAACATGCGGATTGGATTGGCTGGCCTTACGGCGAAAGTTGGAACCTGGGCGACACCCCGACGATTGGCCTGATGCTCAATCCCCATGATTTTAGCTGCGAATGGCATCCGGCGCCGCTTTTTACCCGGGATATGTATTATATTGCGGCGCCGGAAAACCGGTCCATACGAATATACAAAAACATTGATGCCAGATATACGCTGGAAGATTTTTTTGCCAAATTGGCGTTGAATTATCCTGAAAATTGAAGCGCAGAAACAGGCGCGCGGCAGGCTTTAGGAGTGAGTTTTAGAGTCATACCCCGCCGCCGGCGCGGCCTGCGGCTATAGGTAGGGTAAAACTCTTTGACCCGCCAAGATATGTTCGCAGTCGGCCATAACCTTGTCCACATAGGCCGCATAGGTATAAAAGGGGCGGCGGCTGTTGAGGCTGGTTAAAACCCTCCGGGATGTTGCGGGGTAAAAGGCCACGGTATCCGGGGCCTTCCCGTTCCGGTACCGGTAGATGATCTCCAAAACAGGGACGGCGTTTTGAGGAAGAGCTTTGTCGTAATATTCGTCGTAGCGGGCGGCGATAAGGGTCTGGTAGAAATTCCGGAAAAGGGCGGTATCAATGAGGGCGTCCCCGGCCTTGACCGCCAGGTCATCCCCCTTCCCCGAAAGGGTAAAGGCGGCCAGGGGATTCGTCCCCCGGCGTAGTTCCACCGAGGCAACGGAATCAATAAAGGGCAGGATAACCAGGGAATCCATCAGATCGAAGAAACCGGCCTCGAACCACGGCAACTTTGATCCGGCAATTTCGTATACCAGATCGGAACCCTCCCGTTGCAGGTATACCAGCCCCTGCTCATTGGGGGCGGAAGCGCGAAGGCTGAAACCTCCGATCCCTCCCCCAAGGGTTCCTGTTACGGAAGCGGTAGAATACGGCTCCGCAAGGCCAAAGTCCGCCGGGGAAAGCGGGCCGTCCAGCCGGGCGGCGACCCGGTCGGCTTTTATACCAAAGAGGGCCAGCAGCATGGGCAGCCCCCGGTCTAAATCAACGCCGGCTTCCACGGGCCGGACAAGGCGGCAGGGGTTGGCCAAAAAGCCCCCCTCCGGGGAGTCCTCCCCTTCCGTAGCCCCGGAAAGCGGACGGTACAGGATGTGTACCGGTTCCGATCCTCGGACGCGCCCTCCCAAGGTAATCGTATCGAAAGCAATGCCGTTGGGGGATTCCGGGGGAGGCGTAACGGTCCTGTCCACAAAGTCCAAGGCCCGGCGAAGGCAATCCCCAATATCCGCCGAAGCGGCCAGGCTGATACCGGCGCCCTCTCCGTTCCGCACATAGTTGTTTTTACCATCAGGGGCTTCGGCGCCGATGGACAGCAAAGCCTCCGTACCGTCAGCATATTCCAGGCGTACCCGGGCCCTGGGTTCCGCAAGGCCAAAGAGCCTCATGTCCTCGGGCTTAAGGTCATCGGGGGATTCCGCCAGTTCCTGAAAACGCACCCGGCCCAAACGACTCGCCGTCAGGAAGAGGGCATTGGCATCCTGGGGAACATCCTCAAAACCTTCGATAAAAAAATCCCCCTCCGCGCCCTTCACAAGGGTGTAGCCGCCGCTTTCGTTTTGCACGGAGATTCGGACTAACTCCCGCTCCGCCGCCGCCTGAAGAACCGGCTCCGCCATGGCAAGGGGCCCCGCCTCCGCCGGCTTGTCCCGGGAAAAGATAGCCATAAAAACCCCCAGCCCTCCCGCCAGCGCCGCCAGGGAAATCGCCACCCAGATTCGTTTGACCACCATCGCCTCCTTATTATTTGACGTGAGGTACAACAAATATATCTGCATTATGGACAGATTCTATTTATACCGTCTCCGCAGCCACACGACAACGCCCGTAATCAAAACACCCAGGGGCAACAGCGCCACAAAAATCACCGCTATGAGTATCAGGTTTTCTCTGGTTATCCTCAATTCGGAAAACCCAATGGTTTTATCCTCAATTCGGACGCTTATTTCCCGGCCGGTAAGACTGCCGGCCAGTTCCAGAAAGTAGGCGGAATTCGCGATATTCGGACTACCCAGGATACTTGATTCAATGGCAAACACGGAACCGCATACAAGCACGTTTGCCCGTTCAAGCTCCCCCAAAAGGCCGTTTCGGAGGGAGCGGCTGAGGAGCAGGACCGGCACATTCCCCCGGATATCCTCCGGCGCGGGGACCCATTCGGGACCGGTTCCCGCAGGCCGGATGCCCGAACCGGCGGACATGCGGAGCAGGGTACTGACGGACCGGTAACGTTCCGCCTCGTATACCGGACGGAGGGGCCGGGACTGGGGGATCACCGGATACAGCCCCCTCTCGGCGGTATTTTTTGAGAACCGGTCCTCCGCATAATCGACCAGGGAAATATAGACCGAATCGCCGAGAATCCGGGCCGGGTTTGTCTCAAAGGCCACTCCCTCATCCACCGCGATGCCCCATTCGCCCAAAAAGGAAGCCAGATTCGGCAGCGCCGGCTGGGATGGGGACGCAAAGTAAAACAAATTCTTGTTGCTGCCGCTTTCGAGGAAGGCATCCAACTTGCGCAGTTCCTCCCCGGTCAGGTCCCGGTCGGGAACGGCCAGGACAGCCAGGGAAATTTCGGTGGGAATATCTTCGGTAAGCAGGTTAACGGAGGACACCTCGTAGGCGTTCAGGGACAAAAGTTCGGTAAAGGCGCGGATGTCCGCTTCCCCATGACCGCCTATCACCGCCACAAAAACCTGCTTTTCACCGGTGATGTTCAGCACCGCAGAGGTCATGGTCTGTTCCGCCCTGGAAGATGTGATGTACTGGCCATAGGCGGAATTCTGTATGTTGAAGAGGTCCGTCGAACGTAAAACCCTGGTCCGCTCCCCGGAAACCAGGAGAATATCGTTTACCGCAAGGGACAGTCCGGGATACCGGGAACCAAAATCCGGGTTGCGCAGCAGGTCAAGGTAGATAAGCCGGATGCGGGAAGAAAGCTGCGCGTATTTGCGGATAACCTCATTGGCCTGGACAAAGTAATTGGCCGGACTGCTTGCGGTAAACCGGTCTTCGGTGTTAAGGACATATATCTCCACATCCTTGTCCAGGCGATCCAGAAAATCCCTTGTTTCCCCGGAAATCTCAAAGATACGATCCTCCGTCAGATCGATGTTCAGGGGATATTTCCGAAAAACCAGGCTAAGGCCGGCGTTCAGCATCACCACCGCCAGGATCGCCAGCGCCGTTATAATCGTAGACATCATACCGTACCGGAACGTCCGGCGCATAAATAAGCCGCCGCCTGTATTCATGGTTTAGGAGCCTGTTGCAGGGGGACTTTGCGTAAGTCGTATAAAAAAACGCGCGATTTCATGTTTTTCGAGGCTCCTAGCTCCACCTTCGTTTTTCCAAAACCCGGGTCGTCAAAAAAAGGAAAACGCCCGAAACGCTGACAAAATAGAAAAGATTACCTAATCCCAAAATGCCGTGGGTAATGGGCGTGTAACGCCGTATAACGGAAACGCCGTTTATCACCGAGACTAACGCCGGTATGGGCGCAACGAAAGGAATCGCTTCCAGCAGAAAGAGGCCAAGCATGGCGGCGTATCCGCCTATGGCGGCAATGGTCTGGTTTTCCGTAAGGGAAGATATGAACTGGCCTATTGAGATAAAGGAAAAACCCAGGAGCAGAAGCCCGATGTAGTTGCCCCAAATGACGGCCCAGTTGATCCGGGCAAAGGCGTTCAGCGCCAGCGCGAAAACAAGGGTTATCGAAACACCGGCGCAGTAAACAATGGCGGCGGCAAAAAATTTACCCAGCACGATGCCGGCCAGGGTAACCGGCGCCGTCAGCAACGCCAGGTCTGTGCGCCGCCGCCGGTCTTCGGACATAAGCCGCATGGTCAAAAGGGGGGTCAATACCATGACGATATTGATCAGCGCGGAGAATACCGGCGTAAGTACACTGCTATTGATCAGCAAAACCTCGGCCAAGAAGAAGTATCCTGAAAGAAAATAGATAACCCCCAGGTAGATATAGCCGATGGGGGAATAAAAATACGCGGCCAGTTCCCGCTTCATAATCGCCGTCATGCCTCCTCCTCCGTTACGGCCTCCGCCGCGCCCCCGTCCTCTCGCCCGCCGCCGGACATAACGGAAAAGGCCGAACTATCCCCGGCGGTCAGTCTGAGGAACACATCCTCCAGGGACATGCCCCGGTTTCTCAAGGCCATGATGGGCCATCCTCCCTCGGCCATCTTCCAAAACACGTCCCTACGGATGTCAAAACCGCGCTCGCTTTCCAGCAGATACTCAACGCCGTCATCCTCCCCAGTGCCGGTCCGTTCCACCTTCCGTATATGGGTAATGGCGCGGAGTTCCGCCAGAACCCGGTCAGGAGGGCCGTCCGCGCGGAGCAACAACCGCCGGTCATTGCTGATTATGCCCGCCAGGTTTTCCGGGGCATCATCCGCCACAAGGATGCCGTTGTTGATTACGATGATTCGACCGCATACCGCCTGGATTTCCTGAAGGATATGGGAAGAGAAGATCACCGTCCGGGTTTTGCCCAGTTCCCGAATGAGATTGCGAATCTCCAGGATCTGCTTGGGGTCTAGCCCCACGGTGGGTTCGTCCAGGATCAGCACCGGCGGGTTCCCCAGCATAGCCTGGGCCAGACCGATACGTTGCTGGTAACCTTTGGACAGATTTTTGATAAGCCGATCCCCCACGCCGCCTATGCCCGCCATCTCCCCAAGTTCGGCAAGGTGAGCCTTTTTGGGAAGGGCTGTCTTTTTGAGATCAAACATAAACGAAAGGTAGGCCCTGACGGTCATGTCGGGGTACAGGGGAGGATGTTCCGGCAGATAGCCGATTTGCCGTTTACAGGCAATAGGCTCCTCCAGAATCTCATGGCCGTTAATGGTAACTCTGCCGCCTGATGGAGAGGTATACCCGGCGATGATATTCATTGTGGTGGACTTTCCCGCCCCATTGGGGCCAAGGAATCCCACAATCCCCTGATCTCCTACTGAAAAATTTATGGAGTCTAAAACTTTCCGAGATCCGTATGCCTTTGTAAGCCCTTGCACCTCAAGCATTAAACCACTCCTGCTGAATTATATCCATAATATTCATCTTTGAAAAGACAGGCGGTTAAAAAAGTAAATACCGCCGCCGTGCTTACCGCCGTTTCACCGCCTGTAACGGGATGTTTCCTAAATAGCTGTCCAGGATGCTCTGTTCCGCCCGGCTCAGGAAGATGAACTCCATAGACATATCGGGCTGTTTGCGGATCAGGCGGCAGATGGGAGAGATGATGTCGTTCCCCACCCGGAGGGAACATTCGTGAAGCTCCGTCCCCTCGGCCAGGTTCGCCGCCAGGGAGGGATGGTCCGGTTCAAAGGAGACGCCGGCAGCGGAAAGGGTCTTGACGGTAGTGGTAACGATAGTTTTGCTTGCGGGATGGGTCATGCAGAAACCGAAGCGGGTCCAGGGTTTGGCGCGGTAACGCCGGGCTTTACGTTTGTTGGGGAGATCCAGGTACCGTTCCAGGATGCTCTGTAGGCGATCCATAACAGCGGAACGTCCAAGGTCGCCGCAAACGATACCGGAAATCCCGATAAAGAAAGCTTTGGATGCTTCTTCCACGGGGAGATCGCCGTCTTTTAAAAGGATGATGGAACACTGCTTTTTGGAACGCTCGCTACGGACGAACTGAACCAGTGTCTTCCAGTGCCGGGGAAAGTCTCCGGCGCTGATGATGATACAAGCGGGATCAATTTCGTCAATATTGTCCATAGCCTTGAGTACATGACCGTACCAAATCATCTCAACGCCCGGGGGTTTGATGTTCTCCGA
Organism: Treponema sp.; assembly: GCA_031259515.1. GTDB lineage: Bacteria > Spirochaetota > Spirochaetia > Treponematales > Breznakiellaceae > JAIRLK01. The sequence goes on from JAIRLK010000145.1 coordinate 11,873, forward strand.
AATCAGATCAGGAATTTCATCCGACGCAAAGACGAGCATTAATTTCATTCAGTTTCCAACAGTTTCCAATCATTCAGTCCCTAAATTTACTACCATATAATCCACAATCGTCCATATATCATCTTTCCGGCGAAGCGTATAGGTATACCGTTTTTTCTCAGTATAGTTGCCGCCTTTGAATTTTTCCAGCGCCACAACGGTCCCTTCCTCCGCGCCATAAGAAGTGCGCTCAATCTGGAATTCCGTGGGGATAGTGGCTATGTCCCCGTCAACCACGGCGTTTTGCAGTTCCGTCCGGTACCGGGCAGTCATGCGGCGGCGGCCTTCCTCGGATTCGGCGAGCCATTGCCGACGGCGGCCGCCGTCCCGGGAAACCAGGGCTTCCAGATCAAGGTACAGGAAAAATTTTTCCCACTGGGATTTCTGCCGGGCCCTAAGGGTGTAGGCAACCACCTCGTCGGGGGGGAGTTTTTCCCGGACCAGCAGGGCGTTGGTTTCCACGTCCATGTCCAGGGGTATGCCGTCAGGGCCGGGAATGGCCGGGGGACGAATGTTGAGGGACAGACGGTTCGATTCCAGGGGCGTATCGGCAAGGGCGGCGGTGTGGTATAACTCAGGGTATATCCGGGCCTGTACCACAAAGACGCCGCTCTGCCTAACGTCCGCGTAGTCCCGCAGGTCCTCCACAAAGGAAAAGGACTCCCCGCTTTCCACGGAGATCTCCCGAAAATACACCTGAGCCGCCGCAGCCCTCCGCCGGATCAGGACTCCCGCAGGATCCACCGCCCGGTTGGAAACGGTTCTGACATTGAAGTCCACCGACCAGGCCCGCTCATCCGCCAGCTTGAAGCGGTACGTGCCGGGCCCCTTGTTGGTGATGGACACCTGGACAAAGATAGGGGAGTCCGCCACATAATAGATACGCTTATCGAAGAACCGTATGGTGAGTTCTATGTTGGGCCGGCTCTGATAGGCCGCCTGCAGGGAGGAAACCGTAGTTTCCTGGGCCGGAATAGCGGCGGCGGCGGCCAGGAAAAAAAATAGGGCAATCTGTCGTTTCATCATGGAAATTCCTCTGTATCAAGAAAAGACAATACTATATTATAGAATCGGAATATCATGTTGAATACCTTTCCTTTCCTTTTTTAACCGGAAAAATTGATGCCTCTCCATCCGTGCGGAGGGTTCTTTCGGCCTTTTGCGGGGGAAAATTCCCCCTGGAACTGGATTCCGTGGAAGGTTCCTTCGCCGCAATCCTCATCGCGGCCCTGTACCGGACCTCCGGCGGGGTATTTGCCGTCGTTGTTCCCACGGATCGGGAAGCCGGGGACCTGGCCGCAGACCTGGGTGTCCTGGGCCAGACGATCTCTGTCTTTCCCTGGTGGGGGACCATGCCCTACCGGGAAATGACCCCCCTGTCTGCGGTCTTTGGCGAGCGGAGCCGGGTATTGAGCGCCCTTGCCCAGGGCGAGCCGGGAATCTACATCCTCCCTCAGCGGGCTTTTCTTACGCCCCTGCCGCCCCCCGCGTACATGCGGAGCCTCCTCCTCACCCTGCAAGCGGGGGGCGCCATAGATACCACAGCCCTGGCGGCGGCCCTGGTTAATTACGGGTATACCCGGACACCCCGGGTTCAGGTCCACGGCGAGTTTGCCCTAAGAGGGGAAGTGCTGGACATCTTTATGGGTGGGGATGACGCTGCCTACCGTATCCGCTTTGATATTGACCGTATCGAGTCCATCAAGCGCTTTGATCCCCTGGACCAGAGCGGCCAGGATACGGTGAATCGCCTGGTGATACGGCCCCTTAAAGAGGTGATCTGGACCGACGAGCGCATCCTAGCCCTGGGCCGGAACCTGGAAGCCGCGGAAGAATTCCCCCAGGGCGGTAACGCCTATCTGGAGGACCTGATGGCCCGGCGGACCGCCGGGGGGGAGGAACTGCTCTTTCCCCTGGCCTTTGACGGCCCGGACGGGGAAACCTCCACAGCCCGGTTTCTCGATTACCTGGACGCGGAGGCTGCCCTCTTCCTTCTGGATCGGGAACGGCTGGAAAACGCCCAGGACTCCCTGTTTCGGGAATACGACGGCCTTTACCGCCGCGCCCGCCGGGAGTTCCCTGGCCGGGAACTCCCCCTGCCGGAACGTATACTCCTGGGCTTTAACAGCCTTGCTTCCCCGGTATCCCGGCGGGTCTCCTTCATGTCTCTCAAAGGCGGCGGCGAGGAAGGCGCCTTCAGGCTTTCCCTTTCCTGCGAGCCTCCCCGCAGCTTCTTCGGCAACATCAATTACTTAAAGGAAGAATTCGGCCTCTTGATGAAAGACGGCTGGCACATCCTGGTGGCCGCCGAATCGGACGTACAGGCCGGGCGTATCCGGGAGTTTTTCCGGGAAGAAACGGCGGAGGGCGGCGCGGCGGTTTCACCGGCGCTTAAACCGGCGAAACCGCCGGTAAGACCGCCGCTTCTCACGGTGGATGCCCTGCCCCTTTCCGCGGGCTTTGCCCTTCCGGACGTGAAGCTACTGGTGGTTCAGGAGAACGAGATTTTTGGCCGGAGACGGCGGCCTCCCCGGTCCCTCAAACAGGCCCGGAGCGCCGCCATCGACACCTTCGTGGAGCTTAACCCCGGAGACTACGTGGTCCACCTGAACTACGGCATAGGCATCTTTAAGGGCATAGAGCGTATCCGGGCCCTGGGGCATGAGCGGGATTACGTGAAGATTGAATACCAGGGGGAGGAGGTGGTCTTTGTCCCCATAGAGCAGGTCAATCTGGTTCAGCGCTACATCGGGAACGAGGGGACTCCGCCCCGGCTGGACACCCTGGGGTCCAAAAGCTGGGAAGCCCGGAAGAACCGGGTAAAGAAGTCCGTAGAGGACATCGCCGAGCGGCTCATCGCCCTCTATTCCCGGCGTAAGGCCGCGCCGGGCTACGCCTTTCCCCCAGATACCGAATGGCAGACCATGTTCGAGGCCGCATTTCCTTTCGAGGAAACCGAGGACCAGTTACGGTGCGTGGAGGAGATCAAGGCGGATATGGAAAGCCCTCATCCTATGGACCGGCTGGTCTGCGGCGACGTGGGGTACGGCAAGACCGAAGTAGCGGTCCGGGCCTGTTTTAAGGCGATCATGGGGGGGAAGCAGGCGGCCTTCCTTGCCCCGACCACCATCCTGGCGGAACAGCACTACGAAAACTTCCAGGAGCGGTTCTCCCAGTTCCCCGTCCGGCTGGGTATGCTCTCCCGGCTGGTGGACCGGGCCGCTGTCCGGGGAACCCTGGAAGCTCTGAAAAACGGGGGAATCGACATCCTGATAGGGACCCACCGCATCATCCAGAAAGATGTGACCTTTAAGGACCTGGGGCTCCTGGTGATAGACGAGGAGCAGCGTTTTGGGGTCAAGGACAAGGAGCGGCTCAAAGAACTCAAGACCAGCGTGGACTGCCTTACCCTGAGCGCCACGCCCATACCCCGGACCCTGCACATGAGCCTGCTCAAGATACGGGACATGAGCCTGCTGGCCACGCCGCCCCAGAACCGTCATCCCATAGAGACGGTGATCGAGGAATGGAACGAGGAGCGTATAGCTTCGGCCATCAGGCGGGAAGTGGAACGGGGAGGGCAGGTGTTCTTCCTCCACAACCGCATAGAGAGCCTCCGGGAAACCCGGCTCAAGGTGGAACAGTTGGTCCCGGAGATGCTGGTGGAAACCGCCCACGGCAAAATGGACGGCGGGGACCTTGAGGACGTGATGCACCGGTTCATACACGGGGGGTTTCACGTCCTGGTTTCTACCACCATCGTAGAAAACGGCATAGACATTCCCAACGTGAACACCATCATCATAGACCGGGCGGATATGTACGGCATCTCCCAACTATACCAGCTTAGGGGCAGGGTAGGCCGTTCAGACCGGGTGGCCTACGCCTATCTCTTCTATCCCCGTGACACCGCCATCAACGAACTTGCCATGAAGCGCCTCCAGGTAATTTCCGATTTTACGGAATTGGGATCCGGCTTTAAGATCGCCATGAAGGACCTGGAAATCCGGGGCGCCGGGAACCTCCTGGGCAGGGAACAGTCCGGGGACATCTATTCCGTCGGCTTCGATCTCTACCTTCATCTCTTGGACGAGGCTATACAGCGTCTGGAAAACTCAGGCTATGAAGCGGAGAACGAAACCCTGCTGGAGCTTGAATATTCAGGCTTCATCCCGGATACTTATATTGATTCGGCCCAGGAGAAGATGGAGGTTTACAAGAAGATAGCCTCCATTAAGACACGGGATGAGTTGGAACGGGTCTACGCCGAATTGCCGGACCGTTTCGGACCCCTGCCCGACGAGGCCGCGTCCCTTTTGGCCCTGGCGGAGATACGCATCATCTGCCGGGACATCGCGGTTTCGTCCCTCAAGGAACGGGACGGCCTTGTCAAGGTGGAATTCGGCAAGGTCTCCCGGGTAAAGGTAGACCGCCTGATCCGGCTTATGAAAGAATCCGGGGGCAAGGTTAAGCTGGATCCCAAGGCCCCCAACGTGCTGTTGCTGCGGACCGGCAGCATTGGCCTTAAAGAGAAGAGCGAATTTATCCGGGAAAAACTGGCGGCCCTGGCGGGCTAATGGGCTAACGTGAACTAAGGAGCGGCGATGGGTGTGATGGACGCGGGCGTGGAAGCGGTGGTTTTTGATTATGGCAAGGTGATTTGTCATCCTCCCGCGGAGGAGGCGATGGACAGGATGGCGGCCCTGGCGGGAGTTCCCCGTGGGGAATTTGAGCCTTTAGTGTGGAAACTCCGGTCTTCCTATGATCGGGGTACGATAACCGGTCCCGAATACTACCGGCGCGTTCTTGCCGCGGCAGGTTTGCACGAGGACGCCGCCCTTGCCCAGACCCTGCACCGCATCGACACTGAGGGTTGGACAAACATAAACACGGAAACGGTACGGCTTATGGAAGACATTAAGGCCGCGGGTTTCAAGCTGGGCATACTCTCCAACATGCCCCAGGATTTTTTGGACATGGCCCGGAAGACGTATCCGGTTTTCAGCCTGCCCCATGTGGGGATATTCTCCTGCGAAGCCGCCTCCGTAAAGCCCGAACCCGCCATCTACCAGGCCCTGACAGCCGCCCTGGACTGTGCGCCGGGGGAAATTCTGTTCTTTGACGACATGGCGGTCAACGTTGAAGCCGCAGCATCTGCGGGGATCCGTTCCTGCCTGTGGCAAGACGCCGGGGCCGCCCGGAATTTATTGCGGCGCTTCCATGTTCCGGTATAGAATACGTGAAAGAATAACGGCAGAGTGAGGATGCGTATGGCAGTATTAAAAACCGCCGCGATTTTTGTTTTCGTCGGTTTTACGATGATTTTACTTATCCCCATAGGCGTCATCGTTTTCCTTTTTACCCGTCTGGGGCTTCAAAAACTCATAGCCCTCCTGATGTATGCGGTTGCCCGGATATGGGCCTTGACGCTCATCAAACTCGTGGGCTGCCCCGTAAGGGTAACCGGCAGGGAACATATTCCCCAAAAGGGGGGCGTCTGTTTTGTCAGTAACCACAGCAGCATCTTCGACATCGTTCTCCTTCTGGCCTACGCCGGGCGGTCCATCGGGTTTGTGGCGAAGAAAGAGCTGTCTTTTATTCCCCTGCTGAACCTGTGGATCCTCCTTATCGGGGGGCTTTATATAGACCGGAATTCTCCCCGTAAGGCGGTAAAATCCATCAACGCCGGGGTCAACCGCATCAAGAGCGGAGGGGCCATGATCATCTTCCCCGAAGGGCATCGCAGCAAAGGCCGGGGCCTGCTCCCCTTCCGGACGGGGTCCTTCAAACTCGCTACCCTTTCCGGCGCTCCTATCGTTCCGGTAGCTATCAGCGGCAGTTACGAGGTGTTTGAAAAGACCGGGCGTATTCAGCCGTATCCCATCCGGGTGGTTTTCCATGAGCCGATCCGTACGGCGGATATTCCGGCGGCGGATCGGCGTGCGGTGTTGGCGGAACAGGTTA
>JAIRLK010000174.1 GCA_031259515.1 Treponema sp.
CACCGCTCATTGAACCGCCCTGTACGGAAGCGTATGCACGGACAGTTGCTCAGTTAATGAGCAGCCTCCCGCCTGATCAGCGCCATTACCATTTAGTAGAGGCTCTGTTCAAGCCGTTCCCGTTCCAGCCTGATATTGAGGTTCCCACTGTCCAGGGTTTGGGCGTATTCTAGAACTCTAAGACTTTCCCGCTCCTGGCCCAGGGCGCGGAGGCAACGGGCTATGCGCATCTGTATTTTCGCGGCGTCCGGATTTTTCCGTACCAGCGCGGCAGCCCGTTCATAACTTTCCAGCGCCGCAGTATAGGACCGCTTTGCCTCCAGGAGCCGTCCGAGATTGGCGCTTATTTCCCAGGAATCGCCGGCCCTTGCCCTGCTGTCCTTGAGCAATTCCGCCGCCGCGTCAAGCCGGCCCTGTCTGATATGCTCCAGGGCCCGCTGTAAGTCCAGCCAGGAGCCGGTAAAGCCGTTCCGTTCCGCAGCCCGGAGCAGAGGCGGAATTTCATAGTACCGCCGCTGGAAGGCAAAGTAGTACCCGGCCCATTGGTAAAGGGCTTCTGTTTCGGGATGGCGGTTTATAAGCAGCCAGGTTTCCGGAACCGTCCGGTCTATAGTCCAACCTTCCCGGCGCCGGCGGAGGAGTTCCAGGTCCGCCAGGGGTTCCCGACTGAGCAGGACGGAGTCTTCCAGGATGACGACGGCCCTGGGAGCGGGGAGGAGCCGAGTATACCGGATTATGCCGAAAAGATGTTCCTGGTCTAGGGCAAGAAGGCGTTCCAGAGCGGCGGTCTCTTCGTCCATGTCTTTCGCGGTGGCGGCCAGGTTGTAGAGACTGCGTATACGGATGTCCCGGGTGGCGGTACGGCTGCCTTCGAAAGGGACTTCCGGGGACGATCCTGGAAGGTCCGGAGCGGACAGGACGGCCCAGAGGCTCCGGGCGGCATCTTTTTGTCCGGCAAGAACCAGGGCGTCCGCCCGGCGGGATATACCCCGATCATCGCCGAAACGGGCAAAGAGATCCGCCGCCCGTTGGGGATCGCCAAAATCGTAGAGTAACTCCGCCCCAAAACGCAAGGCTTCCCCGGCGTTTCCGCTCCCCGCCGGCTGTTCCAGCAAAGGCGCAAGGCGTTCCAGAGCCGCCGGCGCGTCTTTTTTAAGAACCGCGAGGATGGCGGCGTTCAGTATCAGGGATTCCCGGCCACGCCGGCGTTCCGCCGCAGCCTGAAGGAGCGCCTCCCCGTCGGGAATAGTCAGAGCCTTGCCGGGATTCGCCAGGTCGCCAGAGAGGACGTAGGCGCTCAGGGCAAGCGGCGCAAGGCGGGGGTCTCCGCTCATGACGGAGGCATATCGTCTCACCTCATCGGCGATTACTCCGGAAAGGGGCGGGAAAACCCCGGCGTTCTCCCGCAGGGCGGAGCGGGTTACCGCTTCGGTAGCCACGGCAGCCAGGGACCCGGAATAGGGGAAGGCGGCGGCGGCCCGGACCGCAGAAGACCGGTAGGCGGCCAGGGCGGCGCCGCTTCCGGACCAGGAGTGACCCGCGCCGGAACCTCCCGATCCAACCGCCAAAGCCCGCCGTCTTTTGAGGACAGAAAGGTGGGATTCTACCCCCAGGGCGATTTTTTCAAGGTCGTCAAGAAGGCCCGTCAATCTTTCCCCGTCCTCGGCGATGGAATTCTCCGCAGTCAGGTCATAATCCCTCAATTTTCGGGAAAAAACGCTTTCCTCCGGGATGTTCCGGGACGGAAAGAGGCTTTGTCCCGAATACTTGACGAAGAAAACCAGGGCCCCGCCGGTTACCAGGGCGATAATGACGCCGGCAACCCAGGTTTTCCGCAACAATCTGCATACGGAAGACCGGGTAAGGGGTTGTTTAGTACGCCTCCGGGATTCTTTGCTTGTCCGCGTTTGGGAAGGAGAGGCCATATCCGCCCCTAGGTTTTGGAAACGCCGGCCCGTCCGTTCTGGAGTGTTTTGCGTATGCTGTCCAGAACGCCGTTTACAAACCGGAAGGAATCATCGGCGCCGTATTCCTTGGAAATACCTATGGCTTCGTCGATTACGATAGAAGGGGGAACATCATCCTGATACATAAGGGTATAGGTACTCATTCTGAGGATGGCCAGATCCACCCGGTTGAGCCGGGAAAAATCCCAATTTTTAAGATGCGCCTTTATCATGGAGTCCACTTTTTTTCTGTTTTCTATAGTACCGGCTATGAGGAGCCGGGAAAAATCCACGATTCCCTGATCCAGCTTTTCCCGCTTGTCTCCCAGCCAGGCAAAATCCAGCAAATTTTCAGGAATCCCGGCGGTTTGCTCCCCGCCGGAAGCCTCCCAGGAATAAAGCGCCTGGAAAGCGAGTATCCGGCCTTTTCTTCGGGACGCCATATTACCAGTTCAGGTTGTTATCGTAAATTTTGATAACCGCCGCCTGCTTCCGCAGTTCCTCAATCAATTCCTGACTGATCCGCAAAAGACTTTCTTGTTGCAACCGCGTTCCAATGTACTGCCTGAGGGTCATTTGACTACCCGGTTGGGCTATGTCATCCAGATTGAGGGGTTTCATCTCGTAGGTTTCGGTTATTTTCATAATAAAAAAGCCCCGGGGAGTTTCAATCATCCGGGAGACTTCCCCCTGTTTCAAGTTGAACGCCGCTTCAAAAAGTTCCGCGCCTACCACCTGCTGACCCTGGGGATTCCTTGGCAGGTACCCAAAGTCGCCGCCCTGATAGCCCGAATTCGGGGTTTGGGCCTTGAGGGACGTTTCATCGAATTTCGCCGGATTGGACCCAATTTCCCTGGCCAGCCGCTCCGCCAGCTCTTTCGCCTTGCTCCTAGCGGCGGCGTCGCTCCCAACCGGAACCTGAATCATGGAAATCCGCACGGTTTCCGGCCTGATGAACTGGGCCTTGTTGAGGTTGTAGGCGTTGAGGATTTCCGCCTCCGCGGCGGGCTGAACCGGCTTCTTGGTCATAATGTACTTTTCGATAGTAGCCTGGTTGCGGTATTGCTGTTTGTAGGCGTTCATCTCCAATCCGGTCTGATTCCGTATTTCCACCGCTAATTCCGCGTCCGAAAGCTGACGCCCATAGGTCTGAAGCGCACCGGCCCGTATCGCCTGGGTTACTTCATTCTCCGTCACCGTGATCCGGTCCCGTTCCGCCGCCTGGAGCACAAGCTTTTGGTTGATGAGTTCGTTCAGTACCTGTTTGCGTTCATCCACCGTTAATTTCCTCCGGTACTGGGCTTCCAGTTGATCCACCAGGGGTTTGAGCTGACTAACCGGAATAGGCTCGGTCCGGGTCAATTGTATCTCTGCGGCGGGCTGTAAATTAAGTTGAGCGGACGCAAAAACCCACGGGAAGATACCGAGATAAACCAAAATAAAAAACCGCTTCATATTCATATAATTTCCTCGTATTATTTTACGCTATAGTAGTGCGTTTGGCTATTCCCCTTGGATCCCCGTTAATCGGGATTTTTTGCATGAAGGGCGCCAAAGGCGCTTGAGCAAAAAATCCACAGGTCAGCAGGCTCTTATGAAAGAAGGGGAAATTGCCCCTCCGCGGGGATCCACCTCCGCAACGCCCCCACCGGGAGGCCCAAGGCCCATCGGGTTAAGGTTCCAGCGCCGCCCGTATGCGCCTGACCCCCGCAGAGGAAGACTGCTCCTTCTGAATGGTAAATTTCCCCAGGGTTCCGGTATGCTCTACATGGGGGCCTCCGCAGACTTCCTTGGAGAAGAAATCCCTGGGGGACTTGCCTATGGTGTAGACCTTCACCTGGTTTTCGTACTTTTCCCCGAACAGGGCCATGGCCCCGGCGGCTTTAGCCGCCTCCAGGCTCATCACCTCCATCGTAACCGGAAGATCCTGGGCAATGATGTCGTTCACGATGTCCTGAACCCGGACTATCTCCTCGGCAGTCATGGGAGCGCCGTGGGAGAAGTCGAAGCGCATTCGTTCCGCCGTGATATTGGACCCTTTTTGAGCCACATGGTCCCCCAGAACCATTCGCAGGGCTTTGTGTAGCAGGTGGGTGGCGGTATGGTACTTGGTGGCGATTTCCCCGTGATCCACCAGGCCGCCCTTGAAGGTCCCGGCCCCCTGGGTTCGGGAAAGCTCCTGGTGTTTCCTGAAGGCTTCGTCGAATTCTTTCCGGTTCACGGTCATCCCCTGTTCCACCGCAAGCTCTTCGGTAAGCTCAATGGGAAACCCGTAGGTGTCGTAAAGCTTAAAGGCCAGGCGGCCCGACATGATCTTCCGGGGGTCTTTCAGGAGGTTGGGAAGGAGTTTTTCGAACTCTCGTTCCCCCTTCTCCAGGGTTTCCCGGAATTTCTGTTCCTCCTTATCGAGTTCTTCTATAATATACTTTAGATTTTCCTTCAGTTCCGGGTAGGGGCCGCTGAATTGCTCCACCACAACCTGGGCGATAGGGGAAAGGGCGTCTCCGGTAATGCCGAGTTTGCGGCCGTGGCGCACCGCCCGACGTATGAGCCTGCGTAGCACATACCCGGCCCCCACATTGGACGGGCTTACCGCCTTAGGGTCCCCCAGGATGAAGGTGGAAGACCGCACATGATCGCAGACGATCCGTACCGAGCGGTCCTTGACGGGATCGCCGCCGTAGGTATAGGCTGCGGCGCGTTCTACCGCCTCCCGTATGGCGGCGAAGATTTCCGTATCGTAGACCGACGCCTTCCCGTTCAGGATGGTAACAGTCCGTTCTATCCCCATGCCGGTATCCACGCACTTCCGGGCAAGGGTCTCATAGGACCCGTCGGCCTTCTTGTTGTACTGCATGAACACATCGTTCCAGATTTCAAGCCACCTGCCACAGGAACAGCCTGGCTTGCAGTCCGGACCGCAGGGCGCGTCCCCGGTATAGTAGAACATCTCCGAGTCCGGACCGCAGGGCCCGGTAGTTCCCGCAGGCCCCCACCAGTTGTCTTCCCGGGGAAGGTAGGCGATGCGGTTCTCCGGAATGCCCAGGGCCTTCCACACCGCCGCCGACTCCTCGTCCCGGGGAACCGCGCCGTCCCCCCGGAAAACCGTAACCCCCAGCTTTTCCACCGGGATTCCCAGCCATTGCGGGGAGGTGAGGAACTCGAAACTCATCCTGATGGCCCCATCCTTAAAATAATCCCCCAAGGACCAGTTCCCCAACATCTCGAAGAAGGTCAGATGGCTCGCGTCCCCCACTGCGTCAATATCCCCGGTGCGTATGCACTTCTGGTAATCCACCAGGCGTTTCCCGGCGGGATGTTCCTCCCCTAAAAGATAAGTAACCAGCGGATGCATTCCGGCGGTGGTGAAGAGTACTGTGGGATCGTTATCGGGCAACAAAGACTTACCCTGAATCTGAGCGTGGCCTTTGGACTTAAAGAATTCGATGTATTTGGTTCGCAGTTCGTGGGCATTCATGAGGATAGAGTAGGGCAGCTAAGAGCTCTCGTCAAGAGGACGCGTTGCCTCATCAGCAATTCCGATTTCAACCATCAGGAGGGTGGCCGGAGACGGTCAGAAACAGTGAAATCCAGTTTTTGTGGAAGTATCGGTTTACCTCGCAACGCAATGTCCAGAAAAAATTGATTTTTCTGCCGAACGAGCCGAAGGCTTTGCGGTAGCCCTCGTCCGCAAGGCCCTGGATGCCGTGAAACAAAAACGCCAGCAGGTTGAGCAAGCAGAATATCCCGTTCGCATGCTCTTGCCCATGCCCGAAATTATGCTCCAAGTTATACCCGTGGTTCTTTAACACATTGTTATGTTCGTTCTCTATCTTCCAGCGGGCGCGGGCGCAGGCCGTCATGTTT
>JAIRLK010000187.1 GCA_031259515.1 Treponema sp.
TTCCACCGCCTCAGTAAACTGATCAAAGGCTATGGTGGCCCCGCTGACCGCTTCAACCTTTCTCAGGTCCCCGGTCTCCCGGAAGGCTTCGGCATATTGCTCCATAGCCCTGACCGCAAGTTGGGCCTTGTCGTAGTAGTCCTGATTGGAAATTTCTCCGTTTACCTTGCCGTAGTTTTCGTCTTTAAGGGTTCCGTCCTTCTGCCGGGTGATAAATTGGCAGTCAGCGACCCGCTCCCCCGCGATGGTGAGCGTTACTTCCCCCCACGCCCCAGTATCGTCCGCGCCGCTCTTCCCGGAATATACCCCGTCGGCATACCCCCGGCTTCCGCAGCCCGCCGCCGCCAACAACACGGCAAAGGAAAACACAAAATAGCCATATTCCTTTTTCATGCCAAATTTTCTCCTGCCTGACTCTGCGCCCCGTTCTCAACAATCCGCGCTATCCGCCCGTGTTCCAGCACGACGGTCCGTTCCGCGTCTTCCGCCACCTCCGGGTCGTGGGTTACCACGATGATAGTGCTCCCTTCGGCATGGAGCTTCTTAAAAATCTCGATGACGATCTGCTCGTTGGCCTCGTCCAGGTTTCCCGTCGGTTCGTCCGCCAGGATCAGCATGGGGTAATTGATGAGCGCCCGGGCTATGCAGACCCGCTGCTGCTCCCCGCCGGAAAGCTGGCTGGGAAGGTGCTTGGCCCGGGAAGCCAGGCCCACCCGCTCCAGGGCTTCCAGGGCTTCTTTTTCATCAGGCATACTGTGGTAGTATTGGGCAACCATGACGTTTTCCAGGGCGGTAAGGTAATTCACCAGATGGAACTGCTGAAAGATGAGGCCGATCTTGTCCCGCCGGACTGTGGTAAGGTTCCGGGCGCTCTCCCGTGAAATGTTCACGCCGTCCAGAATCACCTGCCCGGTGGAAGGCTTATCCATACAGCCGATGATGTTCATCATCGTGGTTTTCCCCGAACCGGAAGGCCCCATGATGGCAAGCCATTCTCCCTGCTTCACCGTCAGGTTGATATCCCGCAGGGCCTTGAGCTGCCCGTAGACTTTCGATATATCCTTTAACTCCAACAAATCCATGTTATTCTCCTCGCAAGACAATGGCCGGGTCCACTTCGGCGGCGTTCCGTACCGGGATGATACAGGCGATGCCGGTGATGATAACCGATGCCAGCACGGTAACCGGTAGGAGCAGGGGCAAAAAAGCGACGGACCGGTTAAACACGTTAAGGGCTACCCCCTGAGCAAAAACAAACCCGAAGCTCGCCCCCAAAAGCCCCCCAAAGCCGCCGAGGAAGATCCCCTCCCCCAGGAACTCCGCCGCCAGGCTGCGGTTGGCCGCTCCCAGGGCCTTCCGCAGTCCTATTTCTTTACGCCGTTCCGCTACCACCGCCATCATGGTAGTGGCCACGCAGATCATAATAAGCAGGAGGACGATCACCGTCACCAGGTATACCAGGGATTGAAGTTTGGTGAGTACCGCCCCCTCGGATTCGGTAACCCGCTTTACCAGCCGGGGGCTTACCCCGCTCACTTCCGCGTTTATTCGTTGGGCAAGAGCCTCCAGCGTCTCGGCGGAAGCGGAGACGCTGCATTCTACCACATCGATCTTTCCAGCCTCGCCGGTCATGGCCTCGAAATCTTCCATCGGCATGAAGATGAAGGCCTCCTCGGTCCCGCCGGACTGCATGATCCCCGAAACGACAAAGTCCCGGCTAAAGGATTCTCCCGAAGGCCCGGTCCCGGTAATGGTAAAGCCGCTCCCGGCCAGGAGGCGTATCGTGTCCGCCACTTCCTGGCCTATCAGAGCTTCCCCGGCGGCTTCGGGCCAGCGTCCGGAAACAAACCAGTAGGGGCTGGTCTTCCGGACCTCGGCCAGGCTGGTCCCGGCGGCCATAAACGGCTGTTCGTTGATCTTCACCATCCGGTACCGGTAGGGCGCGGCCCCAATGAGTTCCGCCGCGGGCAGGTAGCTTAGGGCGGTCTGTACCATACCGGGTTCCATAGCCGCCTCGGTCCCGCCGGGGATCAGCACAAAATTCGTCCCATAGGACCGGAACTCCTGGCCCATCTGCCGGGGTATATCGTAATAGATCGTGATAAGCCCCGACAGGATAGTCGCGCCGATAGCCACCGCCAACAGGGCCACGATCATACGGGAACGGCGGCGGAGCAGGGAGCTTACCACCATCTTCACATAAAAACGTTGTCTGTTCATCCCCGCTTACCTGCCATGAAGCACCTCCGCCGGGCGAAGGGAGAGGAGGAGCCGTATTGACGGGACGCTTCCCGCCAGGGTTACCAGGAACACCAGCACCGCCACCAGGGGGATCACCAGGGGTTTGATGTCGATGGCGGAGCCAAAGACCGATTGACCGATTATCTGGGCAAAACCCAGACCCGCGAAATAGCCCGCCGTCCCGCCTATGATGCCGGTGATGATGATCTCCGCCAAAACCAGGGCGGAGATTGGGGCGTCGTAGGCCCCCACCGCCTTGAGCAACCCTATCTCGGCGGCCCGTTCCATCACGCTGGCGGTAACCAGGTTGGATATGCCCAGCGCGGAACCGGCTAGACTCAAGATGGTGATGAGGAGCATGAGGAGCTGAGTTTTTTCCAGAATGGCCCCTTCGGACTCCGCCACCTGCCTGATGGGTTTGGAAACCGCGTCGCTTATCACTTCGTCAATCTGATAACAGATGGCGCTCACATAGGCGGTACAGTACCAGGTTTCCCATTCCTTGATGGAAAGGCTCTTAGGGTCCTGAGCCGCCCTGCGGGAAAGCTCGTTGTCCGGGGTAGTAAGGGCGCTCACCTCCACCCGGCTTACCAGACCCGGCCTGGCCGCCAGCTCCTGAACGCTTGCCAGGGGAAGGTAAAAATCCTCGTCCTCATCGCCGCCGGCGCTGAAGATCCCGGCCACCGTAAATTCCCGGCCCTCCGTCCCGGCCCGGAACATATTGTCTTGCAAAACAGTGGTGTGGAAAGCCACCGTATCCCCCAGATCAAGACCGTATTTCGCCGCCGCGGCCTCCCCAACCATGACTGCCCCAAGGTCGTTGTCGGTGAGCCAACGGCCCCGCACATCCCACCAGCTTTTCAGGTTCCGCATCCCCGTATCCAAGGATTCTCCGGTGGGCAGTTCCAAATGGTGATTGAACCAGGTACCCACCAGCTTCACCTCCCCGCCGCCTGAGGCCGAAACAAGACGGGCCCGGGCGTTCAGATATGGGGTAAAATCAACAATATTGAAGGCCCAAAAAATGGTTTTGATGTTCCCCAGTTCCGCCTCGTTGAGATACTTATCCGACACCCCGGAGCCTTCGCTTACCCCATAAAGATCGTCTAAAAGGGAGGCCCCACGGGGAAGGACGTTGATGTTCGCCCCATAGGTTTTCAGTTCCTGGTTTACCTTATCCCCCACATCAAGCATCACGTTCAGCATGGCCGTCGCCAGGGACGCGCCCAAGGCAATAGTAAAGGCCACCATGAGCATCTTCCCTTTCTGCCTGAAAAGGGCCCCCTTAACCATTCTCCAAAACATGGCCGTTCTCCTCTATTTAAACCTGGTTTTTTCGTTTTCCAGGCGGGTTGTTTCTATCACCATGGACCCGCTCCGCAAGGCATAGGCCAGGGGAACGGGATTGCAGCCCCCCTTGAAGCCGATGGTGGAGATGTTCATCACCACATCGCAGAGCCGGCAGATGACCTGGTTCTTCCGTTCATAGTACCCGGTTGGCCCGCAGATGTCGCAGGCGTCAAGCCCCACCCCATAGGCCACCGCGTTCTTCTTAATCACGATAAACCGCACCTCCGTGCCGTCCGAGGCGGTATACACAAACCGGTGAAGATGGCCGTCTTCCACTTGGGGGATGGGGATAAGGATCTCCTCCCCCGCCAAGGTCATGGGTTCCGCAGGAGAAAGTTCAACCCCCCGCAGGGTATAGGCTTTGATCACCGTGAGGGCCGTAACCGCAACGACAAAGCCCAGGGCCACGGCAGCACACCAACGCCGGTTTATCCTCAGAGCGGCCCGGATCTTCCGGCCTTCGGCAGGGTTCTTCCCCGGCGACTGCTTCTTTAACCCGGTAATGAACAGGATAAGGGGAAGCAGAAAGCTCATCCCCATCAGAGCGTAAAGAAAAACAATATTGTTATTAACCGCCACGACAATAAGCCTGAAAATCCAGCGGATCATAGGGATGATACGCCGGGCCAGCAGAAATTGAATGATGACGATGAGTTGACTGCACATAGTAACTACAAGAGAGGCAGTGACCAGGACTTTCAGGAACCGGGCGGATACCCCTTTCCCGGTCTTATAGAGGGCAAGGGCAGTGAGGATAACCACCAGCAATCCGGCGGCAAACCCGATGAGCTTAAACAGAAAATCGGTAGTGAATATACTTTGACCGGCCAAGGCAAATTCCGTCGGATACAGGAATATGGCCGGAAGGGCATAAAAAAGAAGGGCCCCCATCAGGAGGGCGCATCCATAATCGGGGATGGCTTCGGCCAAAGAAGGTCGTTTTTCCAGAAACGGTATTTTCCGTAAAAGTTTCCGCCCTATTCCCCACAGAAAAAGAATATACAGAATTCCAAATACAATGGCAAAGGATAAAACCCAAAGATTAAAAAATCCCCGGCTGATAAGGGCCGTGGTCCGCCGCAG
>JAIRLK010000303.1 GCA_031259515.1 Treponema sp.
CACATAGGGCAGCGCCAGAAGGAGGTCCGAATAGTTTGAGGGCATACCCAGGAATAGGCAGAGCTGGTAGCCGCTGGATTTGGCGAAGCCGAAGAAGAGGCACACCCCAAGAGTAGGGAGGATCTTCCAGTTCCCAAAGATAAGGGCCGCTATGGAAAGGTAGCCATAGCCCATGTAGATGCTGGGGGAATATTGAGCCGAGATGGAATACGCCAGGAAGATGCCCCCCAGCCCGGAAAGCGCGCCGCAGATCATCACCGCGGCAACCCGCGTCCCGGCCACATTGCCCCCGGCGGCGTCGAGGCTGGCGGGATTTTCGCCGCAGGAACGCAGGCGCAGGCCAAAGGGCGTCTTGTACAGCACGTACCAGGCAATGAAGGCAGCCACGAGGATCACAACCTCGAAGGGGTACATGTTCTTGAAGAGGCCCCCCAAAACCGGTATGCGGGAAAGCGCCGGTACGGTGAACCGAACCGAAACGCCAATCTGAAATTTATTCGACGCCTCGCCGGTAAGGGCGCTGTTGATGACGCTGGTAAAGAAGGTGGTAAGGGCCATAGCCAGGGTGTTGACCACCGACCCGGAGATCACCTGCTGGGCGCGGAACTTGACGCACAAGGCCGCATGGATCAGGGAAAACAGGAGGCCTCCCGCCATGGACGCCGTCATAGCCACATAGATAAGCCAGGGCGCCCCGGCGCCGAAGCTCCTGCCCAGGAGCGTTACCGTCAAAGCGCCGGCAAACGCGCCGAAGCCCTGAAGACCTTCCAGGGCCAGCATGGTAACACCGCTGCGTTCGCAGTAGATTCCCCCTATCGCCATGATCAACAGGGGCATGGCAAAGGAAAGGCCGTCAATGAAAATCATATCCATTTAACGTATCTCCCCTGCCCTGGGACGGACGATGCGGGAACGGGCGTACCAGCGGATATAGGCGGCGCAGGCGCTGAAGAGGAGCAGGAAGCCCGTGATGACCAGTGCGATTTCCGGAGGCGCTTTGATACGGGAACTCATGTAGACGCTGCCCTTCTGGAAGATCGTTACCAGTACGGACGCGAAAACCGCGCCTGCCGGACTGGAATTGCCCAGGAGGGATACCGCGATGGCGTCATAACCCAGCGTCGCCAGCGTTTTAGGGACGATGTTGTTGTAGTACCCCAGATAGTAGGCAACCCCCGCCAAGCCCGCAAGCACACCGGAAATGCTCATGGCAAGGACGATGATGCGCCCCTCCCGGATGCCGGCGTATTGGGCGGCATCCCGGTTCATGCCCACCGCTTTGAGTTCAAAGCCTACCGTCGTCCGCTCCAAAAGGAAGCGTATGATGAACACCGCCGCGACGGCGATGAGTATGCCCAGCGGGAGGGTGGGCCGCAGCCGCCCCAAGGCAAGTCCCGTAATGGTGAGCCGGGAAGCGGGACTACATACCCGTGAAGATCGGGTGATAATATCCGCGAAATAGGTGTTAATGTAAAAACCCGTCACATAATTCGTGATATAGTTGAACATAATGGTAGAAACTACCTCGTGGATGTTGAACCGGTATTTGAGAAAGCCGACCAGCGCCCCCATGACGCCTCCGGCGGCAATGCCGATAAGGATCACCAGAGGCCGGGCGGCCAGGGCGGGGAGGGAGCTGTACCCCACCAGCGTCATGGCGAGGAAGCCCGACGCCAGCATCTGCCCGGCTATACCTATGTTGAACATCCCGGCCTTTAAGGAAACCACCATGGCAAGGGCGGCCAGGAGCATTGGAGAAAGGATCCCCAGGAAGGAAAGGAAATCGGTGAACATATTCTGCCCCCCGGCATAGGAGGGCCGCATCATGAACCCTGAACCCTGGAGGAAGGCGGCAAAGGCCGAAAGGGGGTTTTTCCCCAGGACGAGGAGCAAAACCGACGCGGCCAGCAGGGTCAGAACCACAAAGAAAAGGGGAACCGCCGCCTGAGTGGTCCGGTCATCCGCCAGGAAACGCCAGAAAACGCCCCCCTTAACGCCGTTCTCTTTCATGGTCATCCCCGTACCCCCATCATGTACTCCCCTACTTCATTGGTACTGACCGTGTCCGCCGGAGCTATGTTTTGCAGCTTTCCGTTGTAGATGACCCCTATGGTATCCGCCAGACTCATCACCTCATCAAGCTCCAGGGAAATGAGGAGTATCGCCTTGCCCCGGTCCCGTTCTTCGAGGATCTGCTGCTGAATGTTTTCGATGGCCCCTATGTCAAGGCCCCGGGTAGGCTGGACAAAGATGAGGAAGTCCGAATCCAGGGAGATTTCCCGGGCCACGATGGCCTTTTGCTGATTACCGCCGCTCATGGACCGGGTAAGGGTTTTCCCCCCCTGGCCGCTGCGTATGTCGTAGCGGAGGATAAGGCGGCCGGCAAAGTCCCGAAAGCCTCCCTCGTTCAGAACCCCGTTAACGGAAAAGGGCGGCAGATAATACCGCTTGATTGCCAGGTTGTCCTGAAGGGTAAAATCCAGAACCAGGCCGTACTTCTGCCGGTCTTCGGGGATGTAGGAAAGGCCCGCTTCAATGCGCTCCCGTATGCGGGCGGCGGTAATGTCCTTTCCATTAAGGCGTATGCTCCCCCGGCTGGGCTTTAAGAGGCCCGCAACGGCATCGGCGATCTCAACCTGGCCGTTTCCCGAAACCCCGGCAATGGCGAAAATCTCTCCCCCCCGGATGGAGAACGAAACGTCTTTTACTACCTCGAACCGCCATTCGTTCCGCACCGTAAGTCCCTCCACTTCCAGGACCACATCCCGGAAGCGGGGAGCCTTCTTCTCCCGGATAAAGGAGACTTCCCGGCCAACCATGAGGTTTGCCATTTCCCGCGCCGAGGTATCCGCCACATCCAGAACCGCTATCAGCCTGCCCCGGCGCAAAATGGCGCAACGGTCGGCGATCTTTTTTATCTCTTCGAGTTTATGGGTGATGAGAATGATGGTCTTTCCCTTGTCCCGAAGTTCCCGCATGATATTCAATAGGAATTCGATCTCCTGGGGGGTAAGCACCGCAGTCGGCTCGTCGAAGATCAGAATTTCCGCATCCCGGTAGAGCATCTTGAGGATCTCCACCCGTTGCCGGACGGAGACGTTCACCTGATCGATGCGCAGGTCCGGATCAACGTCCAGGCCGTAGGAATGGGAAAGTTCCCTGATCCTACGGGAGGCGCTTTTGACATCCACCCAGGGAAAGATGCCGAGCAGCTTCTTTACCGGCTCCAAACCAAGGATGATGTTTTCCGCTATGGTATAACCCGGCGCCAGCTTGAAGTGCTGATGCACCATGCCTATATTAAGGGCCGCCGCGTCCCTCGAAGACGAGAGGGCGGCATTTTGCCCCCGGACAAAAATTTCCCCTTCGTCGCATTCGTACATTCCAAAGAGTATGCTCATCAGGGTAGATTTACCCGCCCCGTTTTCACCGAGGAAGGCGAAAATCTCCCCTTTTTTAATGCCGATGGAAATGTCGTCGTTCGCCAAAACGCCGGGAAACCGTTTGGTGATATGCCGCATTTCAACAATGTAGTCATCCGCCATGCCGTTCTCCCCGCTTTTTGGTTCCCTTCCTTCTGCCGGTTACAGGCCGGGGAAGGAGGTGGGATTGTGGCCGTTAAAGTTGGCCGCCGGAACGATGCTCCCGGCCTTGAGCTTCCCGTAGGCGTCCTGAAGTCTGCTCAAGGTGTTGGCCGAAAGGTTATGCCGGCCCTGGGCGCTCACAAATCCGGTGGAATCCGTGGAAGCCCCCAGCAGATCGTTCTTGCCCTTGAAGGTCCCCTCCTTGATGGCCTGGAGCTGTTTGGCGACATTGGTATGCATCACTTTAAGGGCCGAGGTAAGAATGATGTTGCCGTTACCTTTTGCGCCGTCATCGTACTGATCCGTATCAACGCCGATAAGATATACGCTGTCGGCTTCTTTAGCCGCAGTGAACACGCCGTTGCCGGAAGCGCCGGCAGCCACAAAGAGTATGTCCACGCCCTGGGCGATAAGGGCTTCGCCCACCACCTTGCCGGTAGCCTCATCGGCAAAACCGCCTATGTAGTTCCCGCCTACCGGGTTCCCGGTTACATCGGTCCCCGCATAGGAGGGAAGCTCAATATAAACCGCCTTGCCGCCGTAATATTTATTGGCGTAATTCACGCCGCTCATAAAGCCGAACTGGTAGTTCACGTTAGAAGGGAAGGCCATGCCGTTGACCACCGCCACCTTGCCGGTCTTGGTTTCCAGAGCCGCCGTGATTCCGGCGAAAAAACCGCTTTCTTCCTCATGGAACTGCATGGAATACACGTTGCTCAGTTCTATGGTATTGCCTGCGGCGTCTGTGGGAGCGGTATCCACCAGGATCGCCTTATGGTCAGGATTTTCCTGAAGGATTGCTCCCACCGGGGCAAACTGAAAGCCCGGCAGGACCAGCACATCGTAATCGGCGATTATATCCGCCACCGCCTGAACGACCTTTGCCATGTCCGGTTCCTTGACAGGGGTAACCGTTGCCTCGGGGTTAGCCTTGATGAATTCCAAGATACCGTTGTAGCAATCCTGGCCGAAAGAACCGTCATCCACCCCGGAAGTGGTTACGATACCCACTTTGAGCCCTGAAGGGGGAGCCGCCTGTTTACCCCCGGCATACAGGGGCAGGATCATACAGAAGACCAGCGCAAGGACAGCGGCCCATTTAAACACAGATTTCATTTTTTCCTCCTTGAAAATCTGGAATTAATATTCATTAGGTATAACACAATGAACGGTAAATGTCATCTCTGATTGATACGAAAAAACACATAAAATCGTATAGCTCCCGTGTACCGGCCGCTGCCGGGACAGGATGTTTCAAAACTTCAGATTTTAAACAGCCCAAATCCCTGTTTCTTCCTTCTAATAGCAGGGCGATTAAAGGGAAAAGTCTTCCCAGTGAAAACCCGGAGAAACCGCGCAGGACACAAGGACATAGGGGCCTTCCCTGACTTCCGCAGCCTGCCATACGTCAGGGGGAACCACCCCATAGAACGCTTCCCCCTTGTCCGGGGCCGTCCCGATGCGGTAATGCCCGTAAAAACCAGCCGCGTCCGGCAAAGTACCGGCCAACTGCTCCGGCATACCGCCCCGGCCGCCCAGACTCAGTTCCAGAGTACCGCCGGCGTGCCAGAGCCAGATTTCCGCAGACTTGACCCGATGCCAGGCGGAACGGCTTCCAGCTTCAAGAAGGTAGTGGATGAGGGTACAAACGGAACGGCCGCCTGTGTATTGGGGAGGAAGGGCGCTTGCGGGTATGGTAAGATCCGCCCTCCAGAGTTCCCGGTACCAGCCACCTTCGGCGTGGGGCTTGAGTTCAAGTTTTTCTATCCAATAACCCGCGTCCTTCATAACGGTCCAATCCTCCGCATGTACTGCTTCAGTAATTCAAAGTATCACCTGTCTGGGACATCTCCCCAGACGAAAAGGATAAAAGCAAGCCAGTTCTCATGGAGAAACCGGCAGAAGATATACCTCAGAGCGCTATGAAAATTGTCCCGGCGTCCGGCCCGTTCTCGGGCCGCCCGGTAATTCTCATCCCCAAGAAACAATAGCGCGTGAAACAGGAACGCTATCAGGTTCAGCAGGCAAAAGTTCTCGCTCGCATGGTTCTTCCCGTGTCCAAAGTTGTGTTCCAGGTTGTACCCGTGGTTTTTCAATACGTTATTATGCTCGTTCTCTATCTTCCACCGCGCCCTCCCGCAACCGGCCAGCACTTTCACGTTTCCTGCGTCTATCGGTTTGTCAGTGATCCAACTGTTGTAATACGTCCTCTTCCCGGTTTCCTCGTTCAGTATGCTCATCTCCAGATAATTCACCAAAAACTCCTCCTCCTCC
>JAIRLK010000349.1 GCA_031259515.1 Treponema sp.
GCGGAACAATCACCAGGATGGGGTACTTCCCGTCAGACTGGGGTTCCCCGCCGATTATGACTTCCTCATTGGCAACATGAAAACTGAAATGGGTTATCTCCTTGTCATGGCTCTTTTCCCCGACAACGGTAACGGTATAGGTTTTTGTCGTGTTGTTTTGGGCAACTACGGTCCAGGTCGTGGGCGCGGAAAAGTCGCCGTTGAAATCGAAGGTTTCATCGGGATGGGGATTGCCCAGGGGCCCGGTTACACTGACGCCGGTATGGGTGATATGGGCGTTCATGCTTCTGATATCCACGCCGGTGGGAACACTGACAATGATGGTTCCGGCCTCATCGTCTATGATCCCTTCCGCACTCAGCGCCGAGTCGCCGGTTCCGGATACATCAAGGGCAAAACGGATAATTTCCTTGCTGTCTTCGGTTTTTACGGAAACTTTGACAATATAATCCCGGGTTGTGCCGTCCTCCGCGGTAACCGTATAACCCACCGGAGAAGTGAAATTCTCCACTTCGCCGGAAGGAGGGGTCAAGGACTTGCCGATAAAGGTAATTACCGGTCTCAAAGCGCCGGCGGAGCTTCCAATGGGCAGAATGACCGAAATGGGGATTTTGCCCGTGCTGTCGGGATTCTTGCCGAAGGGCAGTACCGTTTCTCCCTCGATACCGAAGGAAAGGGAAACGATCTCCTTGTCCGCCGGATTACCGCTTATGCGGCCGCCTCCCTCACTGGGGGTATCTATCCATTTCAAAACCGGGCTGGAACAGGACGCTAACAAAAACGCGGCGAGAAACGCGATTAAAAGCTTTTTCATGTGCAAATCCTTTGCAACTTCAAGGAATTCCCAAAAAAGCTTCATTATGTGAAGGTTTCTTGGGGATATCCCTATGATAAACTGCCCTAAACCTTAATTTAAAACAATTTTTTCATAAAAAATACACTTCATACAACATTATAAACGTAGATAAATTTAATTTCAATAGCGACAATGAGCAATTCTCAGTTTAAAGATGACACCTAAATCGGTAGGAATTGGGTATAAAAACAGACGGCAAGTAAGATGAGCCTCCGCAGGGCAAGCCCGAAGCAAGCGTGCTTGCCGGTATCTTAAGCGCTGCATTAGTTCGATCGGAGGCTCGTTCGATAGGAAGTTTATTATACCTTGCGTCCGACAGGACTCGCCCTCCTGTCGGCAGCTTCCTGCTGCCTTCCTCCGGGCCGGGGTTGAACCCTGTCGGCGCCATCCTTGGCGCCTTTCCCTCCCCCTTGGTCGGCGGGTTCAACCCTTCGAGTTCTGTCTCCCTTGCGTCCGACAGGACTCGAACCTGCCACCTACGGATTCGAAGTCCGTCGCTCTATCCGGATGAGCTACGGACGCATTTGTTAAGAAGCTGCCTATAGTATAACGGAGAACGGGGTGTCCCTGTCAACAAACCCCGGGGAGGCTCATCCATCCCAGTCCACCCAGGGACACCAGTAATCGTAGGGAGGCGGGTTTATGATCCGGTACCGGACTATATAATACACGCAGAAGGCCGCAAGCAGGACGGTAAAGGCCCGGACAAGCCAATCGGCCCGGGTGGGCGGGTTGTGGCTGTACCAGGTACGCTTCCGGTTTTTGCCAAAACTGCGCAGATCCATGGCGTTGGCGATGGTTTCTACCCTGCCAAAGCTTGTCATAATCAGCGGGACCAGGATAAGGGTATGCTGCCTGAGCCGGGAAATAAGGCCCGCCCGTTTGGGATCAAGCTCAACGCCCCGCAGGGAGAGGGAGTTCTTTATATCCAGAAAATCACGGGCCACATCGGGGATGGTGCGGAAGGCCAGGGAAATGATGACGCAGGCCTTATAAGGAAGACCCAGGGCATTAAGACCCGACGCAATTTCCGAGGGGGTTATCGAAAGGACCAGTACCAGGGCGGTGGACAGGGAACAGAGGCGTTTGAAGAACATGGCCCCCACATACCAGAACAGCTCCCGGGTAAGGAAGAAATGGCGGCTCCAGCGGACAATGTAGGTTGCGGCCCCGACATGGGATTCCCCCGCTTCGGGCCTTACCAGGATGATGAGCAGGGAACCCAGGATGCCCGCCATCACGGTCATAAAAGCCACCACAAAGAGGATGGGTTTCCAGTGGGGTTTCATTGATACGATAAGGCCGACACAGAGGATAAACATCGGCGCTAAAATACGGACGTCGAAGCTCATGATGACGTAGACGGTCATCACCAGGAAAAGTAATACCTTGGTGGTTCCGTTGAGCCGGTGGATCGCCGTGGCGCCGGGCGCATAGTTGATCACAAAGCGGTTGTTCATCCTGCGCCCCGGCTTCCGCCTTCACCTTTGACGGGTACCGTCTTTTCATGCTGAATATAACGGCGGATAAAATCATCCGCGGATAGTCCTGCTTTCCCGGCGAGCTTATGCAGGGAGGTGGCCTTGAGATTGGCCTCCTCAACGAGCCGGCTATCGGTGAGGATCGAAAAAATGTCCCCATCGGCGATGATCTTTCCTTCGGCAAAGACCACCGCCCGGTCCGTGTTCTCGATGGCCAGGTGCATATCGTGGGTAATAAAGATAATGGTCTTTTCGTATTCCCCGTTGAGCCGGTTGATAAAAGCGATGATCTCCATGTAGTGCCGGTAATCCTGCCCCGCGGTAGGCTCGTCCAGAATGAGGAGCTCCGGTTCCAAGGCCAGGACCGATGCCACGGTAACCCGCTTCTTTTGACCGTAGCTTACGGCGCTGACCGGCCAATTCCGCATACGG
>JAIRLK010000384.1 GCA_031259515.1 Treponema sp.
GAAGGTGAAAAACGGAAGCGGGGAATACGGTACCAGATGTGCAATGCATGTTAAATTAGTGCATATGGCTATACGCCCCCACAAGCCCAAAGCCGGCGAGGGCGCCTAAGGAAAGCCCGCTTTGGAGCATTCCTCCTACCATAAACAAAGGAAGGCACATATAAGCGCCCACCCACAGCGTCGTGCATCCGGGGCCGGTCTCCTGAAAGGGAGCCATAAAACGATGCTTGTAGGGAGCCGCTAGAGGGGATGAGAGCGGATCGCCGTGAGCGGCTGGCGGAGTGTTCATACTTTTTCCTCCATCAAATAACAATAAGCCGTGCGCAACGGGATGTTACTATAGGGAGTGCATTTCATAAAAAAAGTAAGAGCCGCGCTATGATGGAAAATCATGATCACTCGCGCGCTATGTATGGATATGCTAGCAGAGCGAAAAATGAGCGCCTTTAAAACGCGGACTGCGGGCGGCTCTATATGGTGAATGGGAGATATGAGCCTGGCGGATATACGGTCCCCCTATAACGTGGGCGCCATGTTCCGTACCGCCGAATCTTTTGGGGTGGGAAAAATCTACCCTATAATTACTAGAGATTTTCTATGAATTATTTCGAACATAAGCTATACATAACCGAATAAAATGAGTAAACTTGTGGTATTTAGGTTGCATACCTACCCTCTGTTTAGTTATTTTCTGAAAAGGAGCTGTAATATGGAACAACGTCATTATTTTTTTACTTCTGAATCTGTAGGAGAGGGCCATCCCGATAAACTCTGCGATCAGATTTCCGACGCTATCTTAGATGCCTGCTTGAAAGATGACCCCAAAAGCCGGGTTGCCTGTGAGACCTTTGCTTCTACCGCCATGGTGCTTATAGGCGGGGAGATAACCACTCAAACCTTCGTGGATTTCCAGGGCGTGGTTCGGGATGTGGCTCAGGAAGTAGGGTATACGGATCCCGCGTATGGGTTGGATTACAAGTCTATGGCGGTGCTGGACATGATTCACAGTCAGTCTCCGGACATCAGTCAGGGAGTTTCCGGGACGGGACTGGACGAATTCAAGGGACAGCAGGGCGCGGGAGACCAGGGGATGATGTTCGGCTTTGCCTGTAACGAAACCCCGGAACTCATGCCCCTGCCCATCACCTTGGCCCATAAGATTCTTATCAGGGCGTCGGAAGCGCGGAAGGCGAAAACGATTTCTTGGCTTAGGCCCGATGCCAAAAGTCAGGTTACGGTGGAATACGAAGGCCACAAGCCCCTGCGCATAGACGCGGTGGTCGTATCCCAGCAGCATGACGACGGCGTTTCCTATGAGGAGATCAGGAACACCGTGATCAGTCAGGTCATCAAACCTATCCTGGAGCCTACGGGACTTTTGGATGATAAGACCAAATACTTCATCAATCCCACCGGCCGGTTTGTGGTGGGCGGTCCCTTTGGGGATACGGGGCTTACCGGACGGAAGATCATCGTGGACACCTACGGCGGGATGGGCCGGCACGGGGGCGGCGCTTTTTCCGGCAAAGACCCCACCAAGGTAGACCGGTCCGCCGCCTACATAGCCCGGTATGTCGCCAAGAACATCGTCTCCGCCCAACTGGCGGAACGTTGCGAGGTTGAACTGGCCTACGCTATCGGGGTGCCTTTCCCGGTTTCGGTCATGGTAGACACCTTTGGGACCGCCGCGGCCCCGGAATCCCGCCTGTCGGAAGCGGTTACCAAGGTGTTTGACCTGACTCCGGCGGGGATCATCACCGCCCTGGATCTGCGCCGCCCGATTTACCGGAAAACCGCCGCCTACGGTCACTTTGGCCGGCCCGAATTCCCCTGGGAAAAGACCGATAAGGCGGAGGAACTGAAAAAAGCGGTAGGCTGAAGACAGGCTTGGCTTTTCTGGGAGCCTGTGGGACCTTGCGTACGTCGTTTGAAGAAATGCGTAATTTCATGTTCAGGGGCAAAGCCCCACAAACTCCTGGATAACGAAGATAATGAATGAAAATATGATCCGGCAATACATCCGGGAAGCCGCCGGAATTACCTGTTCCCGATCCGGCGGCCCCGGTGGGCAGAACGTGAATAAGGTCAATACCAAAGTTACCCTGCGTATCCGCCTTGACAACCTGCCGGGGCTTACGGATGCGGAACAGTCCCGCCTTAGGGAAGTCCTGGCGGGCCGCCTTACCGGCGAGGGCGAAATCGTCCTTGCCGCCGGTGAAGAGCGGTCCCAGCTGACCAACCGGGAGCGGGCCTTTGCGCGCCTTGAATCCCTTATCATAAACGCCGCCCGTCTTCCCAAACGCCGCCGGCCCACCGCTCCGTCCCGGGGGGCCCGGGAAAAGCGGCTCCAGGCCAAGCGCCTCCGGGGTCTGAAAAAAGCGGAGCGCCGTCCGGACTTTGAATAACGGCGCTGGTGTCATCGGCGCGCCCCTTCTTCACCGTCCGGCTTTGCTCCCTGCTAATTGTTATTCCAGCCCCGCAATAGCCGCCAGGGCGGCGATATAGTCGGTGTCCTCTTTGGTAACGCCGGCAGCGGCGATTTTGACAGGATCCCCTGAGCGGTAGGCGTCACGCCGGGCCGCAGGTGGTATCGGGGACTGCAAAGCCGCCTGCTGGGCGCGGATTTCGGCGGCGAATTCCGCTTCCGTTCGTTCCCGTTCATACCGGGTTTCCTCGTCTATCTCGTTGAACATAGAGGCAATAGTCTGCTTGGCCCTTTGATCCTGTATATTGCCCGTTACATCAAGCAGGTACTTTGCCACCAGCTTGCTCCACACATCGGGATCACAGGCATAGACCACGTAGTATTGATAGACCCTGGCCTTTCTCCCGTCCGAGTTGATGGTTTCAAGCTGCTGCCAGAAGTCGGTAAGCCGTTCCTGGCCCGCGATTGATACCGTCGTTTTGGTTGCCGCGTCGTTTACCACGGAAAACTGATCGTCACTGCCCAGGGTTATGGCCGCCCTTGTCGTTACCGCCTGTTTAAGCTGGTTGGCAAGCCGCGCCGCATAC
>JAIRLK010000391.1 GCA_031259515.1 Treponema sp.
ATACATCATTCGAGATTTTTAAAATATTAGAGCTATTTCCCTGAAAATTTGAATGGATAACGGGTGATACTTTGAATTGCTGGGAGAGCCGGGGCTAAAGCCGCACACGGGGCGTCCACCGGAAGCCCGCCCAGGTTGCACTTTGCCAGAGAGTAGTATTACTGTCAGCGCGCCGGGAGCTTGAGGGGCTTCCGCCGCAAACCCCCTCAAACATGAGGGGCTGCGGTACTTCCCCGTATTATCAGCGAAGGCGGGACGAGTTCAGGGGTAAAGGCGGGACTGCCCCGTCTGAGTTTTTTGATGAGGTTGACCGCCTTGCGGGATATCCGGTCATAGTGGATGGAGACTGTGGTGAGGGGTATGGGGAATTCAAAACTGGGGGGGTTGTTCCCATACCCTATCAAAGAAAGCTGCTGTGGTATGGCGGTTCCCCGTTCATAGGCCCGGCGCAGGATGCCTAAGGCGATGACGTCGGAACCGGCGATGACGCCGGTGCAGCCCTGTTCGACCAGGGCCGTAAGCCCATCGTAGCCCGATGCGGCGGCGTTGACACCGAAGATCGCTGGAAAGTCCCCGGGATCCCGGTTGAATTTCTCCAGGGCTTCCTCAACGCCCAGGGACAGATCCGATGCGGTGTAGCTTTCCCGGGGTCCGGCGATAAGGCCGATGCGGGTATGCCCCAGTTCCAGAAGATGAGACGCAGCAAGACAGCCGCCCTGGCGGTGATCGGGGATAATTGAATTGGAAAAAAGATGGGCCCCCACGCCGGCCAGGGCGCTTATCGGGGTTTCCGTCTTGAGCGCCAGATCCATATACGCCTGGTAAACCGTTTCATCAACATTGGATGAATCAAAAATAATGCCGTCCGCGCCCCGGCGCAACATCTCCTGTATCGCTTCCAGGCAGGAATCCCCGTCCCGTTCGGGAAGGGATATGCTCAGGCTGTAACCGGCATTGCGGCAGGCGCCTTCCACGGAAGAAATCAGGCCGGCAAGGTTGTAAAAGCCCCCTTTAGGGACCACCAGGGCAATGACGTCTGTTTTTTTGGTGGACAGGCTTATGGCCGCATGGTTGGGCGTATAGTTCAGTTCCCGGGCGGCGGTTTCTATGATCTGCCGCGTCCGTTCCGGAATGCGGCTTTCTCTTTTATTCAGCACCAGAGAAATAGTGGTTATCGAAAGTCCGGTCTTTTTCGCTATATCCTTTATGGTAACTCCCATCTATAACCCCATGTTGAGAAAACGTTTTATCAGTATAAATCATTGTTATACACTTGGCAAGAATTTTTACACAGACACCGCAAAAAAAGTATAATTTACCACATTTTTTGATTGACAGGAGTTTTTATATGCTCCTATACTATACGGGTGATGAAACGTTTTACCATTTAAGGGGGAGCAAATACTGCCTGTATTATGAAGATTGACGTTTTCAAAACCATACTGAGCCCCTTTAACCGGGACGTTACCTTCCGAGTCATGACTCCTGACGGCTATGAAGAAGGCGACCGGCTCTACCCGGTACTCTATATGAACGACGGCCAGGACATTTTCCGGGATGAGGACAGCGTTTCCGGCCACAGCCTCCGCTACGCGGATTATTACACCGACTATTCACAATTTCTACCCCAGGTTATCATCGTGGGAATCGACTGCCCCTCGACCAATCGGGAACGAAGCATACAGTACACACCCTATACCAAACAATTTGTCATCCCCGAATGGAGTTCATATGAAAGCGAAGTTATCGGAACCGGCAAGGAATACCTTGAATGGATAGTCCGGGAATTAAAACCCTGGATTGACGAAAATTACCGGACCAGAAAACAGGGCGCGTATACGGCCCTTGGGGGGGTCAGCAGCGGAACTATTGTTTCTACCTACGGCGTCATCATGTATCCTGAGGCTTTTTCCCGATTGCTGTGCATCAGCGGCTCCTTCTACAACTGGATGGACTGTCTGGATAAAACCCTGGAACAGGCGGCTATGGATCACGTCAAATATATTTATTTGGATGTGAGTACCAATGAACAGGGACGGCTTACCACCAGAGAGCAGTTTCTTGAAGGGACCAAAATGATGTACCGGCGGTTTACCGACTGCGGTTTTGACGAAACCCAGTTGAAATACCAGGTGCTTAAGGGTCTGACCCACACCCAGGGAGGCTGGCGGCTGCGCTTTCCCGATGCGATACGGTGGATTTTTCGCGATCTATAAACCGGCGGCGCCCCTGTTCGCCGGGAAATACTACAGGTGATTTTATTCTTCGTTGAAGAATAACACATAAATTGTCTGCGTTTTTTATTCTTAAATCATGATGTAAGGAGAAGTATCATGAAAAAATTGATGATTGCCGCCGCGAAGGCGGCAGTGATCCTGTCTGTTGCGTTGCTGGCCCTGTCCTGCGGATCGGGGAAAGGGTCCGGAGACAGCCAGGCACGGGACGCCTCGGCCCCGGCGGAGTGGAAGTGGTCCCGGAAGGTTACGCTGGTATGTCCCTGGGGCGTCGGCGGGGGAGCGGACGGAACCCTGCGGCCCTTGCAGCCCCTGCTCCAGGACATCCTGGGGGTGCCGGTGGAGATCGTCAACGTGGAAGGCGCGGGCGGCGCGAACGGGGTAAATTTTGCCCAAAAGCAGCCCGCCGACGGCTATACCTACGTGCTGACCACCCAGTCAATCATCCTGCTGGATCTACAGAAGATCCTGCCCTTTGATTATCAGAAGGAATTACAGCCGGTGGCCAAGCTGGTGCATTCCACCAACCTGCTGATCTCGTCGAAAAAGGCCATGGAGGGCAAGTACACGACCTTCCCGGAACTCATTGAGTACGCCAAGGCCCATCCCCAAGAGCTTTCCTGCGCTATGCTTACCGCCACAGGCCAGGATTCGGTTTCCATGAAGCAGACCCTTGCGGTGGCGCTGGGCGTTTCCATCCCCGATGTGGATAAGTACATCAAAACCGTCAGCTACGGCGGGGGCGCGGAAATGAGCGCGGCTCTCGTGGGCGGGCATATCGCCCTGGGCGTCGCGGGCGGCGAGGAGATACAGGGCCTGGTGGAATCAGGCGACATTGTGCCGGTTGTTGCCATGTCCGAAAACCGGGTGTCTGCGGTTCCCGATGTTCCCTGTACCAAAGAACTGGGAATAGATTCGTTTATCGGTTCCTGGCGGGCCATTTACGCCCGGACCGGTACGCCCCAGGCGGCGGTGGATTCCATGGCGGCGGCCCTGAAGCAGGCGTGGGATATGCCCGCGTATCAGGAATTTATGAAGAATTCCGGCTACCTCGACCGTCCCGGCTACGCTTCCCGCGAGGAAACGCAGGCCCTGGCACAGGAGGAGTATGCCATCTTTACCGCGTACTTAAAGGATATCGGTATTCTCCGGTAAGCGGACGGGCCGGCGGCTGATACGCCGGCCTATTTTGACAGGAGGTAACTATTCAGTCGGCCAGCGGGGATAGCGACAATCGGCGGAATGAAGGGGCTTTAGCCTCAAATGAGCCGATTGAGAGCGAAAGGGGCGGTAGCCCCTTTTGTTAAAGCACTGGAGAACAAGAAAAGGTTCTCAGCCCGCGCTACGATTGAATAG
>JAIRLK010000419.1 GCA_031259515.1 Treponema sp.
ATATTCTTGGGGCCGGGGTTGTAATTACAGGAAGTATAGATGAAGATAGATTACGGTTAAAAGTATTAGAGGTACAGACGGCGCGAATATTGGCAATGTCATCTGAAAGAATATAAAAAATATTGGAAAAAGCAAAACTGCGTATAATTTGATTGGGAGCGAAAGGGCCTTGATGCCGCGGCCAGGTGGGAGCGGCTTCCTTCATAAGGGAGATTGGGAAATACCATGCGGAGAGTGATGAGGCTTAAATCACCGGTGCGTACAACAACAGTATTACTGTTATTCGTTTTTTTCGCGTCCTGCCGTACCTTTTTTCCGGTACGGGACACCGGCATTGCACCCGCCGGTTTCGGGACGATTGACGCCATAGTTCCCCAATGGATGCCCTATGCGGAAGAATTCGGCGGCGGGCTTGCCCTCTTTGCGGGCAAACTGGATAGGCCTCCCCTTGAGTTCTGGGCGCTCCGGGCGGATCTAAGTGAGCCGGGGCTTTCCATAGTGGTAAGCGGCCCAGAACCGGTAGACGGCGTTTTCCGGGAGAATCACATACCTGCAAGCTCCGTCTCATCTTTTGTGGAACGCTACGACTGTATCGCGGGGATTAACACCAATCCCTTTAGCCCGGTTTCCGCTAAACCGGGGGAGGACCGGTTTATTGATGGGGTCGCCGTTTCAAACGGCGTTCTGGTTGCCCGCCCCAATCCCCGCTTCGACGCGCTGGTGTTTTACCCGGACGATGCCGCCGGAGAAAGCGCTGATGACAACGCCGTCCCGGCTCCGCGCAGAAAAGCCGCCATCCTCTCCCAGGGGGAACTTGCCGCCGCGTTACAGCAGGGCGCCGGTTTAAGCGGCATAGAAAATGCGGCCGGCGGTTTTCAGATTGTGCTTTGGAAAGGAACCCCGGTGAAGCGTGTGCTGGATCAGTCCGCCGGCGGAAAAGCCCCCAGGCATCCCCGGAGCGCGGCGGGGCTTTCCGCTGATGGAAATACCCTCTACCTTCTTGCCGTTGACGGCAGGCGGTCCGCCAGCGCCGGTGTTACCGAGGCGGAACTTGCCCTTATACTGAAACGGCTTGGCGCCTGGGACGGCCTTAATTTTGACGGCGGCGGCTCAACCGCCCTGGTACTGCGTACCCTCCGGCCGGACGGCGCGAACCCTTACGGCAAGGCCATGCCGGTAAACATCCCCATCCACAAACAGATCCCCGGCTGGCAACGCGCCGTGGCAAGTTGTCTGGGGATCAGGTTCGACGGAAAAACCGAATAAGCGCCCTCGGTTTTCAAAATTGCTGTTCATGGTACTAAACCTTGCTAACCCGGTTGGTATATATTATAAATAATGGAAATGAATATAGCTGATCATGGGTTTACCCATTTTGATTCCGCAGGGGGCGCGATAATGGTGGACGTGTCCGGCAAAGAAGCGGCGATCCGGACTGCCGTTGCCAAAGGGGATATCGCCATGAGCCGTGAAGCCTTTGCCGCCGTCCTGAGCGGGAATGTGGGGAAGGGCGATGTCCTGGGCGTCGCCCGGCTTGCGGGAATCATGGCGGCCAAGCAAACCTCACGTCTGATCCCGCTTTGCCATTCTCTTGCGTTTGACGCCTGTACGGTGGATTTTTTCCCCGACGAGGCCGGAAGCCGGATAGAGGCTGTCTGTAAGGTGAAGCTCTCCGGCAAGACGGGCGCTGAGATGGAAGCCCTGACCGGGGCGTCGGTTGCCCTCCTCACGATTTACGATATGTGCAAGGCCCTGGACCGGGCTATGGTGATCGGGAATATCAGGCTTTGGGAAAAGTCGGGCGGCAGGAGCGGGCATTTTAAGCGGGAAGAAAACGTGGAAGGCATCTACCTGTGCTGATCGATCCTTCAGGCAGAGCGCTGGATTACCTTAGGGTCTCCGTTACCGACCGGTGCAACCTCCGTTGTGTTTACTGTATGCCTCCCGGTGGGGTGGAGCAGCAGCCCCACGAAGCCATCCTCCGCTTCGAGGAAACGCTTAGGGTCTGCCGCATCCTGGCGGGCCTGGGGATACGCCGGATCAAGGTAACCGGTGGGGAACCCCTGGTACGGAAGGGGGTGGTTTCTTTCATCTGCGCTGTTAAAGCTCTTCCCGGCGTTGAGCAGGTTACGGTTACGACTAACGGCATCC
The DNA here is from genome assembly GCA_031259515.1 of Treponema sp. Lineage (GTDB taxonomy): Bacteria > Spirochaetota > Spirochaetia > Treponematales > Breznakiellaceae > JAIRLK01. The sequence goes on from JAIRLK010000419.1 coordinate 2,152, forward strand.
TGCTGGACAAGTATCTGGATGAATTTGCGGCGATACCCCTGTCGGGGCTCAACGTAAGCCTGGATTCCCTTAATCCCGAAACGTTTCGCCGAATTACGCGGGAGCAGGCCGCAAGCGCCGTTTCTCCCGCAGGCATAGTCAAAACCATGGAGCAGGCCCGTTCCCTGGGCATACCGGTCAAGGTAAACTGCGTTCCCCTGCGGCCCGTCAATGAGGGGGACCTCGCCGATATCGCGGCCCTGGCGGAAAAAACCGTTGACGCGGTGCGGTTCATAGAACTCATGCCCCTGGGCTGCGCCGGGGAAATGGAACCTGTTCCCGGCGAAGAGGTCCGTTCTATCCTGGAACGCTGTTCCTTGAAACGCCGTTCTTTTAGACTGCGGCCCATCGGCGAACGGCTCGGTAATGGGCCCGCCGTGTATTATGCAGTTCCCGGCTTTTCGGGCAGGATAGGTTTCATTGACGCCCTGTCACGGGGGTTCTGCGATACCTGTAACCGCCTCCGTCTTACTCCGGAAGGGCTTCTCAAACCCTGTCTTTCAAGCGCCCTAGCCCTGGACCTTAAAACATTGCTCCGTTCAGGGGCTTCCGATTCACGCATAGCGGAAGAAGTAACCAAAGCGGCGGCCCTGAAACCGGCGCGCCATACTTTTTCCGGGGTTTACAGAAACCGGCGTGAAGACCACAAAGATACGGCGATGTTCCGCATAGGAGGCTGAAATGGGAAAGGTGTTGGCGGTGTGTACGAGCCAGGAAAGGGGCACGGCCAAGCGGAACACCGGCAGGGCGGAGTTTGCGGCGGGATACGGCATACAAGGGGATGCCCATGCCGGCCCCTGGGAGCGGCAGGTAAGCCTTTTGTCCCACGAGAAGATAGCGGCCTTCCGGGAGCGGGGAGCGGAAGTTACGGACGGAGACTTCGGGGAAAACATGGTCGTGGAGGGTATAGACTTTTCGAGCCTGCCGGTAGGCGCGGTCCTTCTCTGCGGGGAAGTGGTACTGGAGATAAGCCAGATAGGGAAAGAGTGCCATTCCCACTGTCAAATCTTTAAACGTATGGGGGATTGCATCATGCCCCGGGAAGGGGTGTTCGCGCGGGTCATCAGGGGCGGCAGTATTTGTGTGGGAGACGAGATGTATGTCAGAGAGTCATAGCAATCCGCCTTACCGGGCGGCAATAATAACGGCAAGCGATAAAGGCGCCCGGGGGGAACGGGAAGACCTGTCAGGCGGCGTGATACAGGAATTGATTGAAGGGCGGGGGTATGTCGTGGTGAGCAAGGTCATCCTTCCGGACGAGCGGGCGCTTCTGGAAGGGGAACTCAGGCGTCTTTGCGACAATGCCCTTGCGGACCTGGTACTTACCACCGGGGGAACGGGTTTTTCCCACCGGGACTGTATGCCCGAAGCGACGGCGGCGGTGGCGGACCGCATGGTCCCCGGCATCAGCGAGGCCCTGCGGCAGCACAGCCTTACCCTTACGAAACGGGCCATGCTCAGCCGGGCGGCGGCGGCCATACGCGGATCGGCCCTGATCGTGAACCTCCCCGGCAGTCCCCGGGCGGTGCGGGAAAGCCTGGAGTTCATCATAGATGAACTCCGCCACGGCCTTGATATCCTTACCGGCCGGGACGGAGAGTGCGGGAGCGGCAATTAAAGCAAGCGTGAAAAATCAAAATCTTCCCGGTCAAGCTGTTCCGCCAGAGCGCCCAAATGCCGGTTCCGGTTCATGGCGGCGGTACATTCTTTTATACCCTTTTCACTGCCCAGGAAGATGATCCCTTTGATGATGTCCTCCTCCAGGACTATCTTGCGGTACACCGTATCTGAAACAAAACATTTGGCCCTCAGTTTGTTTTCCGCGTCGATGTTTCCCACCGACGTAAGGCTGATGCCGGCCACTTTCAGGGAGGTGCTTGGCGCTTGGGGAACATAGGCGCTCAGTTCTCCGGCCATGGAAGCGCCGGCGGCTTTACCCTGGGCCATGGCAATGGGCCATATACCGCAGGGCTGCCCCGCGAATTCCGCCGCGTCGCCTGCGGCCCATATCCCCGGAACGGCGGTCTGAAGATCATACGTCCTCATGTACTCATCCACCTTGATCGCCTTATTGATTGCAAGCCCCGCCGCTCTCGCAAGCTCCAGGTTGGGCCGTACTCCTGCGGAAAACACCAGAAGCTCGCCATCAATGCGGTTGCCGTCGGCAAGCTCAAGGCCGTCAACCGCCGGCTCGCCGGTTATTTCTTTTGTCCGGGCGTCAAGGTGAAAGGAAAAGCCCATACCCGCCAGCATTTTTTGAAGCAACGCCGCTCCCCGGCTGTCAATCTGCCGGGGAAGCAGGCGATCCGCAAATTCAACCACCTCCACCGAGAGCCCCAGCTTGATAAGCGCCCGGCCCGTTTCAAGTCCTAAAAGGCCGCCGCCTACAAGAATCGCCGTTTTTGCCTTTTTAGCCGCCGCCGCAATGGCATCCGCGTCGTCCAGTATACGAAGGGTAAAAACACCGGGCTTGCCGCTTCCCGTTACCGGGGGAACAAAACAGGAGGATCCCGTAGCGAGCAGCAGTTCGTCATAGGGCGCAACGCCGGACTTTTCGCCGCTTACTTCCCGTTTCGCCGCGTCAATGGCGGTAACCGTTTCGCCAAGCCGTAAATCCACATTCCATTGTTCATATTTGGAAAGGGGGTGCATGGTAAATTTATCAAGGCTCGTTTCCCCGGTCATATACTCAGGAAGGCGAGGCCGGTAGTAAAAGGGGTGGCGCTCTTTGGTAAAAATGGTAATCTTACCGTCTTTATCTCTGGCCCGTATTTGTTCAACCGCGGAAGCTCCCGCGATTCCATTGCCGATTATCACATATCGTTTCATATCCGCCTCGTTTCAAAATTTTTAGACTTTATTTTTATTCTATCCTGATTTTTATTCTATCCTGATGAGGGGATTTGTCAAGTTTTATGAAAAGGATGAGGGGGGAAGCCGCAGACTTGCTCTGCAAGTCCGACCCCTGCACCCGCGTTATGTTGCGGATTTTTCGTACTACGGCTGCTTTTAATCCGTGTCAGGGGTTATTGTTCTTTTATAATACCTTGTACCTTGTTTTTTTCTTTTTTTGTACTATCATTATGATTAAACGTTGATTTAAGGAGG
>JAIRLK010000049.1 GCA_031259515.1 Treponema sp.
GATTGTATGTGGGGTTCATACCAATATGCCTTCATTGCTCATTATTCACCCCATTAGTCCGATTATATTATTTCGCAGCAGGGGCAAGCCCCTGGGTATGAACCCCACCTGCGAATCAACTGTTCCCAGGAGAAAGGCCGGCATCCAGGGCTCTGCGGAGGAACCGGCTGTTTTCCCCCAGGGTCTCCCGCCAGTTTTCAGCGCCTGTATACCAGAACTCTCCAACAAAGAGGCGCACCCCCAGGCGGAAGGCGGTTTTGGCCGCCGCGGTAAAATCGACGTGTCCGGCTCCATAGGGAACTTCCCGGTAAACGCCGGGCTTTGTTTCCTTAAGGTGCAGCGCCGCGATATGCCCGGCGCCCTGTTCCAGATCCGCGGATACCGGTGAGCCGTAGAGCAGGGCGGCGTTGGTGATATTGCCGATGTCCGGGTATACCTGCAGATAGGGGGAAGGAAAACGCCTTACCCAGCGCATGGCCTTTTCAACCGTATCCATAAAGGGAGTCTCCATGGTCTCGAAGGCCAGGATTACCCCTTCCCGGGCCGCCATGGAGGCGCAGATCTCCAGGTTATCCGCGAAGACGGCCCGGCTCTGTTCATCCGGGGGCTTGTAGTAGACATCGTAACCCGCAATCTGGATGATCCGCACCCCCAGCCGGACGGCCAGGGCGATTGCGTCTTCCATAATCTTCAGGCTCCTCCGCTGAACCGCGGAGTCCGGATCGCCCAGGGGAAAACGGCGGTGGGCGCTGAGGCATATTGAGCGGATGGGGACCCCCTCTTCTGCCATGCTCCGGCGCAGGATCCCTAGTTCGTCTTCCTTCCAGCTAAGCCGGGCCAGCTTTTCATCGGTTTCATCTATCGAAAGTTCCAGATAATCAAAACCGGCGTTTTTTGCCTCTCCCAATTTCTGCCTGAGGCTGAGGGCGCCGGGCATACTTTTTTCATACAAGCCCAAGAGGTAGGGGGGAGAGATACCTTGTCCAGGTTTCATGGCCGCCCTCTTGCCTCTTTCACCGGTTTATACCTCAAAACGGTTCCAGACCATATCCAGGGCTTCGCAGACCGCGGCGTATTTTTCGTATTTTTGCCGGTATACCGGAAAGACATCCCGGTTTGGAAGGACCGGCGGCGAAATCCGCACCATGGCCGCAGCGGCTTCCCGGTAGTCCCGGTAGATCCCCGCGGCAAGGGCCGCCGCCATGCCCGCGCCCAGGGCGCCCAGTTCTTTGACGCCGGTGACGGTTTCCACGGGCAGTTCCAGCACATCCGCAAATATCTGAACCCAGAGGTCCGAATTAGCGGCGCCGCCCGCCAGCCGGATAGCCCCGGGGGGCTTACGAACCGACAACAGTTTATCAATATGACTTTTGGCGGAAAACGCCACCCCCTCGTATACCGCCCGGAGCAGGTGGAACTTGGTATGAAAGCTGGTCAGCCCGATAAAGCTCCCCTTTGCCAGGGGATGCCGGTTTGAACCGTAGAGGAAGGGGAGAAAGTACACATCGCAATCCTCAGGCGGGACCTCCGCGGCCCGTTTATCCAGGTAAGCGTAGAGTTTTGTACCCTCCGGAACCGCCTCGTTTTCGAAGCTGTTTTGGATCAGCCACTCCAGATTGCCCGCGCCGGTGGCGCTGGATTCCTCCAGGAGATACCAGCCCGGAATGGCGTAGAGGGAATTCATTGCGATACAAGTCCCGGTGATGGGCGCGTGGGCGATAAATTCATTGATGCTCCAGGTCCCGGTGATGGTACAGAACTGTTCCGGTTCGGTAACGGACATGGCGATGGCGCACGCGTCGATATCAAACATCCCCCCGGCCACGGGCGTACCGGGCCGTAGGCCGGTAAGACGGCCCGTTTCGGCACTGACCGCGCCGCAGGTTTCGCCGGAGTACCGGACCGGGGGGATCATGGCGGCGGCTTCCCCAATCCCAAAACCCTCCAGCATGTCCGAATCGATCCGGGCATCCCGAAGGTTCATCAACCCCGAACCGGAGATATTGGTGGCCTCGCTCCACGCCTCCCCGGTGAGCCGGAAACGGATATAGTCGGTCACCGAGAAGACCCATTGGATTGAATCGTAGACCTGCCTTTCATGGTCCCGCATCCAGGCCAGGAGCGAAACAGGCTGGCAGGCCATGATCTGCTGACAGAGCCGGGGATAGAGGCCGTCAAAGACCCCCGTTTTTTTCCATTGTTCCGGGTACTGCCAGGCCCGGTTGTCGGTGGATATAATGCCGTTCCTGGCGGGCTTCCCGTTTTTGCCCCAGGCGTAGAGCCCCTTGCCGTGACCGCATACCCCGATCCCGAAGACGGCCTCCGGGTCTACCCCGAAACCGGCGCTGCCTTTGGCCAGGACCTCCCGGATGCAGGCGCAGTTCTGCTCCCAGAGCTCTTCCATGTCCCGCTCGGTATAACCGGGCCGGGGGCTAAGCACCGCCGTTGGACGGGAGGCCACCGCCAGTTCCCTGCCGGTCTCCGTAAAGAGGGCCGCCTTGATGAGGGTTCCGCCATTATCGATCCCAAGAACATACCGTTCCATAGCCGTCTCCTTACGCAGTATAGGCCCCCTCAGGAAACCGCGTCTACCGGAACCGTTTTAGGCATATCGGGGTGATTAGGTCCGAAATGCTTCAGCATTACCAGGGGCTCCACCGGACTTTGGTTGGTAATGGTTACCCCCCTCTTTGCCGCCGGGCAGGACACAAAAAACTCGTCGGTACTCTGGGCGCCAAAACGCAGGAGGGTGGGGGCCTCGCAGATAAATCTGCCCAGAGTTCCCCGTCCCTGGATACAGATAAGCCCGTAGGCGGCTCCGTCCCTGATGGTGACCTCCTGCCCCGGCTCGACACTAAGCTCCTTGGCGCCAAAATACTCGTTGGCGTAGGAAACCCACTTCTCCGTATGGGTCTTGCCGGAAACGACGGTCACCGGAGGGCGAAAGTAGTGTTTTTTATAGTTGGGATCGATGTTTTTCTCCCAGTCCAGCAGGCCAAAGATATAGTCGATATCGTTCTTTTTATCCGGGGGACATTCGGCTACGAGGAATTCCCGGGGGTAGATCTCCCCGGACACCACGTTTTCGTGAACCGAATTGACATCCGAATTCCACTGAGGCTCGTAGGTCAGAACCGATGCCGGGGCATGGATAACCCCGGGAGGAGTATACCAGCCTGTCCCCAGCTCCACCCGGTAGGCCCGGGAGAGCTCGGTGACCCGGGTATCCCCCTTATTGTAATCCCGGAGCCGCTGTTTTACCGCCTCCGGCTTCGTATCGGGATCAAAGCCGAAATAGGTGGCGTTGAATTCCCCGCCATGGTTGTTCAACTGCTTGGGAAAATAGTAGGACTCAGGCTTCCCCAGCTTACCGACCTTCTTCGCGTGCTCAAACATGAGATGTACATGGTGAAAGAGCGGGTTGTTGAAGTCGAAAAACTTGGAGTACATGGGCCAGCCGCCGTATTTTTGCATCAGTTCTTCCCCGACAATGCCGCTACCCAGAGTATCTATCGCCTCCTTAAGAGTGAATTTCTTGTCCGAGTCGTAACTCACCGCCACATAGCTCATCCCCTCGTCCGGAGCGGCCAAAGGCCCGTTTTGGGCGGTAATGGTCGAAGAAAACCACCGTTCCTTGATGGAACCCCGCTCCAAACCCAGGGCATAGTAGTCATCGGGGTGCAGCTTCAGCCGCCTTCCGGCCTTACCAAAGGGCCTGGGGACAAATACCGGATTCAGACGGAAGATGCCTTCACCGGATTCAAGGGTTTGTTCTATTAATAATCGGTTGGACATGGTATATCTCCTTTTGCTCTGATCATCGAGAGAAACGTTTTTCTTATTCAATGAAGAATTATAGGTACAAGAAATTATAATGTCAATTAATTTTCCCAGCTTTGTCATCATAACTTGAAAAACTCCGGGAAATTCCCTAATATTTCCAGTAAGAGAAAACTATGGCGGCAAATTTCCGGTACAAGGACAGTGTTTTTTCGCATCTTTTCAGCGACCCGGAAACCCTCCGGGAACTTTACGGCGCCCTGGAAGGGGTTTCTGCAAAATCCGGTGTACTTGAACAGTAAATCCGATTATATTTGAACAAAAATCCGGCAACATTTGAACGGCTGCCTCTCCAAAAAATGGAATACCCCATATTCGCAAAACTTGCAAGTCTGGGGTAAACGCTACTGGTCCATGCCGCGTAAGCGGCTGTGCGCCTGCGGCGCATCTTGCGTTTCGGCGGCAGATCGTTCCGCCAGAACTTTCCTCATAGACTCCCCGGTGATGGCGTA
>JAIRLK010000107.1 GCA_031259515.1 Treponema sp.
AAGATGATATATTGCCGGTTGCCGTCAATCGGTGGCACGGAATCAAACCGCGTTGAATCAAAGGTGTAGCCTACCCCCACTTGAAAGCTCATGCCGCCCAGGGGCAGTAAGAGGGAGGCCTCGATTTTCAATGACTGGATAAACACGGCGCTTTCGAGGGTAATCCAATGAAGGTTCTTGTCAAAGTCAATTGATTGGTACCGTAGTTGGGCGACATCATAGAGCAACACCAGATTGACGTATTTGAAGAAGGTGCTGTCCAGCCGGGCGTAGAAGTAAGGGCTCCCCCAGGTATTCTGCGTATAATTGGCGTGATGCGGCTCAAGCAACGGGACTATGCTCATTTCTTGCGCGGCGGTGAGGAAAAACAGGGGAACAATGCCTGCCGAAAGCGAGGTATTCAGCCAGTTGGTGTTGAAATCCACGCCCGCGTCAATGAGCGGGCCAATGATATGCATGGCAAAATCATTGTTGTAGGCATTGACCCGTTCGCGTCCAAGCGCTTCGAGTTCCGGCATATTAAAGAAACCCTTTCCGGCGAGCTTGTCATACTTATAATAGACGCCCGCGCCCGCCCAGAGCCTGGCGCTGGAGCTTTTGACAAAGGAATACTCAAGGGGCAGAAAGAATGCCTCGAAAATATGTTCGTTCACCGCGTTAAGGGAATCCGCGACACCGGCGATTTCTTCGTTCTTTGAACTTAGGGTGTTACGGAAACGGAGTTCTCCCCCGAGCCGGTCCGCATAATCCAGTCCCACGCCGATGTCGGTGATGGAACCATCTTCCAGTATTTTAGGCGAGAGGGAAAAGCTGAAGTTATCAATACTAAGCTGGGTGTTTTGGGTATAAGCGCAAAGGGGGCAAAGGCAGAGGAGCAACAACGCATATAGCTTTTTCATGCGCCCTCCCCGTTTGATAAAGGGTTTTGCCTTTTTCCGCAAAATACCCGCAAAAGCGGTCGGTGGCTTGTCGCACCACAACATATCACGCCTGTTTGCAGGGACGGCGTGTTCATTGCCGACGCTTTTGTCCGGCGTTTTTCATAGTTCATGGCTTATTCTAGCAAGCTTATGAAACCATATCAATGCGTTTATCAAATTTTTAGTATACAATCTCGTACCCCACAGTGCGGGGAATGTGGACTTACGTCCGAAACGTCTGTGGATATGGATGCTCATGTTGAAGACCAGGGTCTTGTTCTTACAGCCGTCCGCAGCCAGGAATTTGCCGATGGTGGTAAAGCGTGGATGTACTTTGCCATAACTTGTGTTGCCTGCCACCTGTAAAACGGGACCTGTTACCCAACTTTACGAAGCAGAATTCGGAGTACCGCCAGGACTCATCCGTTCAAGCTGGTCCAGCGTATACCATTGTTTCAATAGCCCTATGGCTTCTTCCCATCCGGTTTTTTACCCCTGGCCTCGCCGCGTTTCTCCCACTTGGCGATACTTCCATTATAAATCCTCTCCGGCATGGCGGGCCACATGGCAGTTGATATTCACCGCGCAGGGGAGTCCCGCGATATGGGTTGGCATGGTTTCAACAGCCACCGAAAGGGCGGTAGTAGCGCCCCCAAAACCCTGGGGACCTATGCCCGTCGCGTTGATCTTCGCAAGCAATTTTTGCTCTAGGTCCCGGTAACAAGCCGCGCCGTTGCTTTTCCCGATAGGGCGGAGCAGGGCCTTTTTCGCCAGCAACGCCGCCTTGTCAAAGGTCCCGCCTATGCCGACTCCCACCACGATGGGGGGGCAGGGATTGGAGCCCGCAGCTTCCACCACGGAAACCACAAAGTCAATGATACCCGCCTCGCCGTCTGAGGGGCGCAGCATCTTGATCCGGCTCATGTTTTCACTGCCGAATCCTTTGGGCGCGACAATGATTCCAAGGCGGTCGCCTTTCACAAAATCAAGGTACACCATGGCGGGCGTGTTGTCGCCGGTGTTCACCCGGTTCAGGGGGTCGGCCACCACGGATTTCCGCAAGTACCCTTCCCGGTAGCCCTGGCGCACCCCCTCGTCAATCGCGGCGTAGAGGTCGCCTTCAATATGGACCTCCGCGCCGATTTCCAGAAACACACAGGCCATCCCCGTATCCTGGCAGATAGGAACCTGCCGGGAAGAAGCCAGCTCAAAGTTGCCGATTATCTTGTCCAGGGTATCCGCCGCCAAAGGCCAAGGCTCCCCATCCCGGCAGGAACGCAGACGCTCCCGCACATCCTCCGGCAGTTCCCGGTTTGCCGTGATGCAAAGCCGCTTTACCGTTTCGGTAATACGCGAGGCTTCAATGATCCGCATAATTCTATTCCTCTCTCAGTTAATGAAGGAGGGGGAAGTCGCGGACTTGCTCCGCACGTCCGACCCCCGCGCTCCAGCCTTCGGGCTTCCGAACTCCGGTTTCGATGTTCCGAACTTCCCAATCCATGCTTTGAACACCCTAAGGGTTTTAAGAACTACCCGATTTTGTTTAGATCGTTGATCCGTTGAGTACCCATTTCGCCTACCACCCCCACCAGGAGGCTGCGGCCGCTGATGGGATCGGTGATGAACTCCTTGTTCAGGGAGAAATTCTTAATTTCTCCGGCATCACGTACATGCATCCGGGGACCGTGGCAGCCCCAGGATTCCTCCCCGATGCGGATATGCATATCGTCCTGAAAAGAGATAGGGATGCCTGCGGCGATAAGCTCCTTCACTTCCCGCTCAACCTGTTCAAGGCTTATGGACAGGTTGGGTTTTGCGGTAAAACTGAGGATAAAACCATGGCGCACATCCGAGTGGAGGCATCTTTCGGCCATGCCGTGTTTACGCAGGACATATTCGCAGAGATCCTCGGCGCTATGGATCTGCCTCCGTATGGGCTGGGACTTGAACACGATGTCCACAATGTCCGCAGGCTCAGGGCCGAACAGGGTGGGCCGGGTTATTATCACCTCCTCGCCTATGCCGATAAGGAGATCGGCGTTGCCGCCCAGGAAGGGGTAGACCTGGTCGAAATGTTCCACCACCACCCGTTTACCCAGGGTAACCGCATCCTTGATGGCGGAGGCCAGCGCGTGCATCTGGGTAAAGGCCGCCTCAAAGTGGATGTCCACATGGTAGGTATGGGCGGTATAAAAACCCGTGTCGTTTTCGCTTACCTCAAGCAAGGGCAGGGGCCTGATGTTCACCCCGTCATCGTCGTTTACCAGTTCAAGCCCCGGAAACATGCCCTTAATCATCATGCTCTTGCCGGAACCCGCCAGACCTACCAGCCCGATGAGTTTGTCAAAGGGACTGAGGTACTGCTGGGCGATCTGGCTTCCCAGCTCCGCCATGCGTTCAAAGCCCCGGGGAGCGAAAAACAGGGTGTAGAGGTGGCTCTTCTGCATCTGATCGGAATGATACGCCATGTTATCCGCCTCCTATAAATCGAATTCCACATCCAGAAAGGGCGCATGCTGCTGGGCGCCATACACATCAGTCTCGCCGATATCGCCTGAACAGAGGGGCCGCTTTATGGTTACCTTGATGGCTTTGGCGGGATCAAAGTTGATGATGTTGATGATGTCCGCCGCCGTGATTTTGTACAGCCTGCATACCAGGTCTTCGTTAATCACCCCCGCGGCGCAGACTTTTTGATACCAGTCAAAGGTCGAAAACATCAGATCGATGGTAAGCTCGTAGGGACCGGAATTTTTGCTCCGGATTATTTCAGTTATATCCACCAGTTTCGTTTTCATCGCTAATCCCTCCATATTATACCTGAATTGTTTCCCGGCGGAAAAGACTTGCCGGGTCTTCCACCGCCAAAAGGTGATAGACGCTGAACACATAGACCTCCCCGGCGTGGAAATCGCTGGGCGAGTAGGGAAAAGCCAGGTTCCCCGCAGTAGAACGGCGGCCCTCGTAACCATAGTGGAGCATGGTGGACCGGGCGAAAGAACAGATGGTATCCGCCTGTTCCTGGCTGGGGGCTACCGCCTCAATGATGATCCCCAGTTCATGGACTCCCCCGGTACCGGCCTTAGGCTCCAGATTCGCCATGACGCCGTCCCTGCCGTAGATGTTAAACCGCAGATGGTAGTTTTCCAGCTTACCACGGAAATTATCCGCCACCCGTTCTTTCACGCCCGTGATGATGGCGTCGATCTTGGAAATCATGATCGGGTCCCGGCAGCCGGCGATAGACACCGTGCGGAAACCCACCGGCTTGGCGCCTTCCAGCTTGACCGTGTTGGTCTTTCCGCCGCCAGCGACGCCGGGTATGAATTTGGTACCCCGTACCCGGACTATGTTTTCGGTTTCCTGCTCAAAGCGGCAGTCGTGAAGATCCAGGTACCCGCCGGGGCCGGGCAGGATGTAGGGGTTGGTCTTCTCGTAGAGGGTATGGGCCGCCACCGAAAGGGTGGTGCACTTACGGACCGGGTTCAGGGGTTCCACCCGGAAATAATCTTCCCCTATATAACCGAACATACAGTCCGAGCCGCTGCCGGGGGAGGCGCAAATGGAGGCGCATTCCAGGATCTTTCCCAAATGGAGGGAGAGGGCCCGGTCATAGCTCTGTTTGATGGGCAGGGCGGCAAAGCAGACCGGGTCGTAGGTTCTGCCCGCGAGGATCACGTCAACTCCCTCGTCCAGGGCCGCCAGGAAGGGCTCCAGCCCCATCTGGGCTACGATGTGGGCGCTGGCGCCGATTTCACTTTCGGTGAGGGCCGGGGCGGGCTCCAGAGGGCTTATTTTGCCCTGATTAAAGGCGTCCATGATATATGATTTTTCGAGTTCCGCGTGAATAACCGCCATCCTGAAATGCAGTTTGTTTTCCCGGGCGATTTCCTCGATGATTTCCCGGCACCATGCGAGGTGCGGCTCCGCCCCGGAACCACCGGCGGTGCCGATTACCACGGGTATCTTGTTGGGAATACCCGCTTTGAGCATCAGTTCCAGATCCCGTTTGACTGCGCCCCGGTTGGTAAAGGAGACCCCTGCCCCCAGATAATAGGGGCCGGGGTCCGTGGAACCCGCGTCCACTGCGATAAGGTGGGGTTTGCGGGCCATTCCCGCTTCGAAAGAAGCCACCGGAAAGCCATAGCCCAAAATAGCAGTGGCGGAAAGAATACGGAATTCTTCTCTGGTTGCCATAATCACTCCTTCACGAGCGCGATAATGCGCTGCATTTCGTTGTAGACAATCATATATCCCTCATCCACGCCCATACCGGGCTTGGCGAGGATCTGGTCCGGCCTTGAGGCCATTGCCAGGTGTACGCAAATTTGAGCGGAACGGTCGGTCTCGTTGCAGGTGCCTCCCTGGTATGCGCCTATGCCCCGTTGTTTGCAGTAGAGTACCGCTTCCACAATGTCGCCTATTCCCCCAAGGTCCGGGGTTTTGATCTGCACCATGTGGCCCGCCCTGTGGTCCGCGAAATATTTG
>JAIRLK010000143.1 GCA_031259515.1 Treponema sp.
TGACTTTCGGCGATTATTGCCGGACGCAGGAAGGAACCGAGAATGGCGCCGATATTGTAATTTTGTTTATTGATAAGAACGGCCGGGAGGAGGTAGTCTGGTTCCTGCCCGCCTTCAAGGGGACGCGCCGGTAGAGCATACTCATATATCCAGGTCTCGTTCCGGTACACCAAAAAATCGATCTCTCCGGCAATCAAAAGCGCCCGGCAGGTAATATACGGACTTTCGATGAGCCGTACGTTCTTCCCTTTACAGAGCCGTTTAGTCAGAAAATATTGATCCAGGCAGGAAGGGTCCGCCGCCAGGGTATCCCCGTCGCGGATATCCCGTACATCCGGATGTTTACTACAGAGTACGAAGGGCGGCGAATAAACGCTTCCCTCCAGGAGTAACATGGCAGCCAGATTGGGATATTTGGCGGCGAGCCGGATTGCCGTAGCCTGGGAGGTAACGGCAAAATCGTAGACCATACGGGAGAGGGCGGCCCCCCGTTTATCCGCGCCATGGATAAAGGCAAAGTTGAAAGGCACGGGACAGTCCACCATGACATCGCAAATTCCGGTGGCAAGCCCCGCAAGGTTCCCGGTAACCGCCGGGGGCATGGTGGCGGTGATATACTCAAGCCCTCCCATCCGGAAAAGAACCTTATGATTTATGGCGCTGATAGAGGTTCCCCTTTTGCCCCGCTTCTCCAGGCTTATAGCCCCCTTGTTTTGTAATTCTTCCAGAGCTTTCTGTACGATCCCACGGGAAGAAGCGTGTTTTTGGGTAAATTCCTGAATCGTCGGCAACCGCTCTCCAACGGAAAAACCGATAAGGTCCCGGGCGATATACGTGTTGATTAGCCAGGATTTTTTGTATTTATATGAAAGCCCCGCGTACAAAAAGCGCCATCTCCCAGAAAGAATGCGATGCCATCCGGTATCATCTAATTGTCATCATACTAAAAGGAAGAAAAACCTGTCTATCACCGCAATCAGGAAGCCCTGGAGAACACCCTCCTGAACTTTGCGGAAAGCTGAAAAAGCGGTATACTTAAAGAAAATAGCATAAAAAGGATGGTGAGGTATGATGAAAGAGCGGCTCAACCCCCTCAATGACTACTTGTTCCTCAAAGTAATGGGAGAGAAGGGGGACGAAGAACAGCTTATAGCCTTCCTCAACGCCGTCTTAGGGCGAGAGGGAGAGAAGGCTATAAATTCGGTGGAGATAATCGAGAACAAAACCTTTACCGCCAAGGTTATAGGTGATAAAACCAGCATTCTGGACCTGCGCGTCAATACCGGCGAGGGAGAGCGGATAGCTGTAGAGGTACAGATCCGTAACCGGAGGAACATGAACCGGAGGATCCTGTTTTACTGGAGCCTGGAATTTTCCCAGGGCCTTGATGCCGGGCAGGATTACCGGGAATTGCGGAAGGTGATAGCGATAAACATCGTGAATTACGAGTTTTTTCCCGATATACCGGAGTTTCACACCTGTTTTCACATACGGGAAGATACATACCGGGATGTACTATTGACGGATGCGCTGGAGATACACGTTATCGACATGGTAAAGTTCCGGCGGCTTGTGGAAAAGGACATAGAACATAACGCGTTACACCGGTGGATGACATGGTGTGATAAAGAGAGCTCTGAAGAACTGATACAGGAGGTAGTCAGGATGGACAGCGCAATACAGAAGGCGGAGGAAAAGATGGCCTATGTGGCGCAAGATAAGGAGGCGCTGCGGGCCTATCAGATGAGGGAGATGGCCCTGTCGGATTGGACCAGCGGGCTGAACCATGCCAGGAGGGAAGGCCTAAGGAAGGGCAAGAGGGAAGGAAAACGAGAAGGAAAACGAGAAGGAAAACGAGAAGGAAGACAAGAAGGAAGAAGGGAGGAAAAGATAGAAATTGCCGCTAAAATGAAAAAGCGAGGGGCGCCTATTGGCCAAATAGCGGAGGATACCGGCCTTTCATTTGATGAAATAGAGAAACTATGATGGATGCGGGAAACCCCGCGTTCGGCGATGGGCTTTCGACTTGCCGGTATGTACGCATGTAGGGGATGTCAAACGTACGGTTATTGCTTTGTTTCAAATGATATGTTAATATATCAATTATGCATGTCAAGACAGAGTTTAAAATAAATGCCGCTGCCCAGGTTAAGCCGGCGATGTATCCGTATTATAAGCATATCTATGATCATCTATTGGAACAAATCTCGTCGGGGAAGCTGAACGCGGGAGATAAGCTGCCGTCCGAAAAAGAACTCTGCGGCATGTTCGGCGTAAGCCGTATAACAAGCAAAAAAGCGCTGGAACTGCTTGCCGAAGAGGGGCTCATCTCCCGGTTACCGGGAAAGGGGTCTTTTGTGGGGGGAAGCCCGGGGCGCAAGGCGGTACGGAGCTTCACGGCTTCCCGGTTCATCGGGCTGATTATTTCCGATTTTAACGACGCCTTTGGTACGCGGCTGCTGTACGCGATAGAAGAAGCCTGTACCGCTTTGGGGTACCATCTTATTCTAAAACGAACCCGCGATTCGGCGGCGGAGGAAGAGCGGGCGCTCAAATCCCTGGCCGATGAAAGCGCGGCGGGTATCTTGATGCTTCCCGCTCATGGCGAATATTACAACGCCGAAATACTCAAGCAAATATTGAACAAACGGCCCCTGGTGTTTGTGGACAGAAAGATGAAGGGGCTGCCGGTTCCTTCGGTTGCTACGGATAATGTTACTACCGCCAGGTTGGGGGTTGAATACCTTTTGCGGCTGGGCCACCGGAACATCGCTTTTTATTCCGGGCCTGTCGAATATATATCTACCGTGGAAGCCCGGTGGAACGGTTTTATCAAGGCTTTCGCCGACAGCGGCATTGTTCTGGATCCCGCGTTTGTGTGTCTCAACATTTCTACGGAGGACGGCATGGATGCGGTTAAGGATCATTTAGCTGAACGGCCTGAAATTACCGCCGCCTTTGCGAGTGAATTTTCAATAGCCCTGATTGTTAAGCACGCGGCTTGGGCCCTGGGCCGCAGTATCCCTGGGGATCTTTCGCTTATCACCGTGGATTCCCCGGTTTATACGCCGGATGGTCCTGCCCTTACGTTTTTGCGCCAGGATGAGGATGAAATCGGGAAGCGGGCGGTAGAATCCCTGCACGCCATTATCATGGGGGCCGACCCGTCTTCTATAGGGGATATACTGATACCCGCCCAGTTATTGACGGGCGGGTCTACCCTTCCGCCAAAGAAAAATCCCGGGGACCTGAGAAAGAAAGAGCTGGCGTTTCCCGCCAATCTTTAGCGCCGGCGAGGGGGCCGCGCCGGGTGGAAATAAGTTACCAGGTCTTTTTGTAATCCCCCGCGTCGGAAGCGCCGGTAAGCGCTACGGTCCGCCTAAAGATTTCCCGTGAAAAATAGTTGATGTAGGTGAGCGTACCGGCGGCTTCCGATACGGGCCGCAGGTTGGTAAAAAACAGCGCTCCGTAACTGCTGTACTCGGGAGCGGGGGTCGAGCCGCCCTCGGGGTTACCCACAGGATTAAGGTTATCGGGGTCCAGGTCTTTACTCAAAAAAGCCTTTGCCAGATCTTCCGCCTCGCTCCTGGCTTTTTGATCGGATAAATCGACCGCAAAGGGAATGTACACGTTATCCGCTTCTTCCGCCCCGACATCCCGCTTCCGCGCTTCGTCCCACAGGGGCGCGTGAGGGTTTGTAGTGTCATAAGGCGCGTCGTTGACAATGAAGCGCAGGTTTCCCGTAATTTTGGGGTCCGCGCCGGAGTAAGCGTCGGGCATGTAGGCCATGCGCAACTGCGAAATTAAATGACTGCCGTGGCCGCGGTTCCGCACCAGGATAATCCGGTCGACCGACTGGACTTCGCTGGTTTCCTCGGAGCCGTTTTTCCAGACAGACGTGTAGGTTTCCTTGAGCGTTTCGTTGGTTCTTTGTATCAGGTTTGAAAAGTTGCTGCCCCCTTCGAGCCAGAGTACATCGTCAATTTCAGCGGCGCTTAGAGGCGCAACGCCCGCATCATCAACAAAAAGGCTGTCCGGGTAGAGGGGCAGATCGCTCTGAAACTGTTTCAGGTTCCGCGTATACGGGGGATAGGAGTTTTTTCCGCCTCCTGTGTCGTTAAAATCAAAACCGTCAACGCCGTATTCATTGACCAGGAGTTTAAGTTCTTTTATAAATTCGTTAATTGACGCCATGTCCATAGTTCCAAGACCCGCGCCTATGCCTTCGTCGTTTTCATCATCGTAAACGCCGTTCCTTACTTCGACCAGGACCTTTATGCCTTTAAGATGCAGCGGTTTAATATAGGTAACGCTGTTTTCGAGAATGTACCGCAGCGCACCAGTCAGTTCCAGATGAGTATACCCCCCCGCGTCTCTGGTAAGATACGAATAACCAAGAACAACATAGTTAAAGAACTGTGTTTCCGGGGTGTCGGCGCTTGCGGCGAAGACATAATCTTTCGCATTAAGGGGATTGTACTGTTCCACGTCAACATAGCAGACGGCCTCCAGAGGGGCGGAAGTAGTTCGTAATTTCTTCTGCGGAATTGAAGGATAGAGTTCAAAGGGGCTTCCCCCGCCGCCAGG
>JAIRLK010000063.1 GCA_031259515.1 Treponema sp.
AGTTGGCTCTTGCCCTGTATCGGCTTCTTGTAGAGCCGTTTTACGATGTCCTCCACCACGAGCGTCGAGCAGCCCATCAGGAGGCCAACGGCGGTGGAGATGTCCGCCGCCCAGAGCGCCGCAAGGAATATGCCGCCAACCACGGGCGACAGTTGGGCGGCCACTGTGGGCAGGGCCATCTGCGCCGGGATGCCGGGGAATTTTGCCGCCGCCACGATGCCGAACAGCGCGCACAGGAAGCCGGCAGGCAGGATGAGGATGCCGCCCACCAGGAAGCCCTTCTGCGCGACCTTTTCGTCCCTTGCGGCGAAGCCGATCTGGGCGACCGCTTGGGTGCTCACTGCCATCGTTATCATCACAGCCATGAAACCCGCGACGGCCCAGCCGCCCATCGCCCCTTCGGCGGCGTTGCCTACCCAGTCAAACCAGTGGTTGCCGGACGGAAGCTCCGCTATGATGGCCGGAAACCCGCCGAACTTTCCGAACGTCTGAAAGAGGGCGGCGATGATGCCGATATAGATGATTATTACGTTGACGAAGTTGGTTAACCCGCTCGCCCAGTAACCGCCGACCACGGTGATGAAGATGAAAATCGCCGCCGAAACGAACATCCCGCTGTTTCCGGTAAAAACATCCGGCAACAGCGCCTTGAGGATGGTCCCGCCGGCCACATACTGCATGGAAGTTATCGTTATCATTATCAAAAGCTGGTTTATGACCCCTAAAAACCGCGTCCTGGAGCCATACATGAGGCCCATCATTTCTGGAATCGTCTTAACCTTCATTCTGCGGAGGTATTTTATCGCAAAAAGGCCGACAAAGATGCCGCCCGCGCCCCAGGCCGCGTTGTACCAGCCCGCCGAAAGGCCGTTTCGGTAGGCGTTCTGCGCCACACCCACTGTGGAAGCACCGCCCACGGCAAGCCCTGTAAGCATGACAGCGACAAGAATCCACGGCATATTCCGCCCAGCCAGCAGGTAGCCTAGCATCTTGTTGCCGGTAGACTTTTTCTGAATCCGCGTGGCCCACGCCGCCAGCGCCAACAGTCCGATAATGTACACGATAAGAATCGCCAGTTGAATATTCATACTTTTTGATTATCCTTTTAGTTTTAAGATTTGTTTCTTTATAGCAAAACAAATGATGAATGGCAAGGGGGAAGGGCTTTGCCTGCTGTTCGCGGGATGCGCCCGCCTCCCATCGTTCAGTCTTGCCGGAGCGCTATCCCTTCTCCTTGTCATAGGGCTGCCCCGAAGCCCGGGGGGCGTAATCCTTGCCGCTAAAGACCACCAGAGTTACCAGGGTGATGATATATGGCAGGGCGTTAAAAAATTCCGAAGGCAAAAATTGCAGGAATTTGATATTGACAATATATACCGCCAAGGCGGAGGATGCCCCAAAGAGGAAGGAGGCTCCCAGTATCCCCAGGGGAAGCCAGCGACCAAAGGAAACCGCCGCCAGGGCGATAAAACCCTTGCCGTTAATGGTTGTTACCGTAAACTGTATATCCTGGGTCAGGACGATGCAACCTCCGGCAAGCCCCGCCAGGGCCCCGGACACGAGTACCGCCATGTAGCGGATGCGGAGTACGTTTATCCCCGTCGAAGCCGCCGCCTGGGGATGTTCACCGCAGGCCCGCAACCGCAGGCCCACGGGCCGCCGGTAGAGGACAAACCATGCGGCCCCAAGGATAAGCAGACTGAGCCAGGCGGTGGGGTATATCCCACCAAAACCGGGCATCATGCCCATTCTGGGGTTCAGGGTCCGGTCCATTCTGAAAAGGAGCTGGCAGAAAAACACCGTTACCCCGTTGGCCAGCAGATTTATGCCGGTACCGGAAATTACCTGATCCGCCCGGAGAGTGATGGACGCGAAGGCGTGGATCAGGGAAAAGAGGCAGCCCGCCAAGGCCGCTAGGAACAGGGCCAGAGGAATGGAAAAGCCCACGGCGTTTTCCATGAACACATGGACGGTGGCCGCCGTCATGGCGCCTATCACCATCAAACCCTCCAGGGCGATGTTGACCACCCCCGCCCGTTCGCAGATCATCCCCCCGGTGGCGGCTATCAGGATGGGGGCCACTATCATCAAGGTTGAGGGAAGCATATTCACAAGAGTTCCCCAAAAATTCATCCTCCTGCGCTCCTTCCCCGGCGGGCATTTTCCTTCATCTGCCAGTCCACGATGATCCGTACCCCCGCCCGAAGGGATATAAAGACCACCACCAGCCCCATTATGATGGAGGTAATCTCCTTGGGGATCTGCCGGGATTGCATCAGGGGTTGGGCAGACTTGAGCATACCGAAGAGAAGCCCCGAAAGGGCCGTACCTCAGGCAGTGCTGTTTCCCACAAGGGCGACGGCGATGCCGTCAAAACCGTAGCCGTCCTGGACCGACAGTACCCGGCCTGCGGAAAAGGCCCCCAGGGAAACCACCGCCCCCGCCAGCCCCGCGAAGGCCCCGGAAATGAGCATGGCGGTGGTGATGCCGGCGCCGACACTGATTCCGCCGTAACGGGCGGCGTCCTTGTTAAACCCCGTGGCCCGCAGGGAATAACCCAGCCGGGTCTTTCCCATGATGATCCAAAAAAAAAGCACCCCGGCGATGGTTAAAAACAAGCCGTAATTCAGCCGGGAATTATTGGTAAGTGTCTCCATAAGAGGACTGGAAAGCCGGGCGGTAGCCGGAAGCGGGGGAGTTTGGAAGGTGTTGGTCCCGGGAATTCGCATGGTAAGATACCGTGAGGCGTATTGGGCGATGTAATTCATCATAATAGTGGCCACCACCTCGGACACGCTGAATTTGGCTTTAAGGTAGCCCACGATCCCTCCCCAGGCGGCGCCGGCGACCAGAGCGGCCAAGACCGCCAAAACCCAGTGGAGCACCGGAATGGGGGGACCGTAGAGGGCCACGAATTGGGCGGCGGTAAGGCCCGCCACATACTGCCCCTCCGCGCCTATGTTAAAAAGCCCCGACCGGGCGGCGAAGCCCATGGAAAGGCCGCAGAGTATCAGCGGCATGGACATGACTAACCACTCCCCTATATACCGGAAGTTATGTACCCCCCGGCGCAGGTCCCAGCCGGTGATCACCTGGAAAATGGCGGAGTACATACCCTCAGGGTTCCGCCCCACCAGGGCTATCAGGATGGTGCCCACCAAAAAACCCAGAAGCACCACCACCACAGAAACAAGTCCGTCGGAGCCGGTAAACACCTCCAGGACACGCCCCCGGAGATCCGTGGGTTTTTTAGCCATTCCTGCCTCCTTCCACGACGGCGACGCCCCCCATCATGGCCCCGATACGCCGCTCGTCCGCGTCTTCCGAAGAAACAATCCTCACCACGGTTCCTTTGGAAACCGCGGCTATCCGGTCGCAGAGACCCATGATTTCGTCCAGTTCAAAGGACACCAGAAGTACCGCCCGGCCATTATCCCTTTCCTCCAGGATGCGCCGGTGTATGTACTCTATGGCCCCAACGTCCAGCCCCCGGGTCGGCTGGGCCACGATGAGGAGTTCCGGGGACAGATCTATTTCCCGGGCGATGACCACCTTCTGCTGGTTTCCCCCGGACATGGATTTGACAAGGGTGGCGGGGCCGTTTCCGGCGCGGATGTCAAATTCCGCGATAAGGGTTTCCGCGTAGGCGGTTATGGCGGGGAACCGCAAAAACCCCAGGGCATTGGAAAAGGGGGGGCGGCGGTAACTTTTAAGGATCAGGTTTTCATCCAGCCGGAAGTCCGTAATCAGGCCGTGTTTATGCCGGTCCTCCGGTACCAGCCCTATGCCCCGCTCGTTCCGTACCCGTGTGGATTCCCGGGAAATATCCCTGCCCCGGAGGAATATCCCCCCGGACTTAACCGGCAGGAACCCCGCGATGGCGGCCACCAATTCCGACTGACCGTTGCCGTCCACCCCGGCGACCCCCACTACCTCCCCGGATCGTACATCCAGGGAAAAATCCCGTACCGAGGGAATTCCTTTGGAACCGAGGACCGTCAAACGGTCGATCCGCAGAACTATGTCCCCCGGACGGGCGGGTTTTTTGTCTATCCCAAAGTTTACCGTCCGGCCCACCATTTTTTCCGCCAGTTCCCCCTCGTCCACATCCCGCACCAGGACGGTATCGATGTACTTCCCCCGGCGCAGCACCGTGCAACGATCCGCCGCAGCCTTAATCTCCTTCAGCTTGTGGGTGATAAACACGATGGTTTTCCCCTCCGTCTTAAGGTGGCGGAAAATGGTTAAAAGCTCGTCGATTTCATGGGGGGTAAGAACCGCGGTGGGTTCGTCAAAGATAAGAATATCCGCGTTCCGGTAGAGTATCTTGAGTATCTCCACCCGCTGCTGCATTCCCACGGTGATGTTTTCGATCCGCGCCCTGGGGTCAACCGCCAGGCCGTAGGCGGCGGAAAGTTCCGTAACCCGTTTTTCCGCGGCCCGGAGGTCCAAGTTCCCCGTTTTATCCCGGCTTTCCAGCCCGAGAACTATATTCTCAGTTACTGTAAAATTATGCACCAGCTTGAAGTGCTGATGCACCATACCTATCCGCAGGGCGGTGGCGTCGTTGGGGCTATGGATACGCGCTTCCTCACCCCGGATCCTGATGAGTCCCGCATCACATTCGTACAGGCCGAATAGAATTGACATGAGGGTCGATTTGCCTGCCCCATTTTCCCCTAGAAGGGCATGAATCTCCCCCTGGTCAACCTCGAAATGAATATCATCGTTCGCTATTACCCCGGGAAAAACCTTGGTGATACCTATCATTTCTATGGCGGGAGACGGCATGAAAACCCCCAAATGTACGGGCGGAGATGGAACCCCGCCCGGGTCAGGACTTAATCATCCAGGGCTTTGAGGTACTGGGGGAATCCATGCAGTTTCTTAGCCTCCCCGTTGGTGGCGGCTACCTGAATCTCGCCGGATATAATCCGCGCCTTAATCCGCTCAAGCTGATCCGTAATATCTTTGGTCATGGCGGTATTGGCGGTGCTGTACCCTAGCCCGCCAGCCCTTAGGTCGAAGAGTATCGTCTCCCCCCGGAATGCCCCGTTCTTTACCGCGTTCAAAGCGTATACGAGGCTATCCTCCACCCGCTTTAACATGGAGGTGAGCACCGCCGAATCGATGCCGTTGTAGAGACCCTCATCATGCTGGTCCGAATCCACCCCGATGGCCCACACGTTCCTCCCCTGGGCCCGGTATTCCCGTGCCTGGGCGATGGTGCCGTTCCCGCTGCCCCCGGCGGCAGAGTAGATGGCGTATACCCCGGAGTCGTACCAGTTCTTCGCCTGGGTTTTGGCCAGGGCGGGGTTTCCCCAGTCGTTGACGTAGTAGTCCACAATCTGGGCCTCGGGACTGACCGAAAGGATGCCCTGGACGTAGCCCACCTCAAATTTGGTGATCACCGCCCCGGGGACACCGCCGATAAAGCCAAACCGGGGATTAGCAATGCCGTCGGACTTGGCTTTCAGGGCCGCCGCCGCGCCTACCAGGAAAGACCCCTCGTGTTCGGAGAATTTGGCGCTTAACACGTTGGGCAGGTCCACCACCTCGTCCACCATCATATACTTCTGGTTTGGGTTCTGGGCGGCCACCTCAGAAAGGGCGTTAATGTAGGTAAAGCCGGTGGTTACGATAAGATCGTAGCCCTCGTCCGTGGCCTGCCTGATGTTGGGGACATACATATCCTGTGTCTGGGCGGTTACCACATCGTAGGCAGTTCCCCGCTGCCGGGGATTATCCCATGTGTCCCCGTAGAATTCCAAGATGCCCCACCAGGAGGCGGCGTTGAAAGACTTATCGTCGATCCCGGTGGCGTCGGTCAAGAGCCGGACCGTAACACCGCCGGGCACTCCCGAGGGTGCACTTCCGCTTTGACCCCCTCCAAAGACCGCCAACGACGCCAAGACACCAAACAGGGCCATCATTAATCCCTTTTTCATTTTTTGTTCCTTCTCGATATCAATACTCAAAATCCAAGGTTCCCTCCCGTCCGCGCCGCGTCCGCGAAGGGACCTTCCTTAACTCCGCTTTCCCGAAGCCGGTATAAAGCATAACCGCCTTTACCATTAAGGTCAATTAGGACCCGACAATTCCAGCAATTCAAAGTTTAACACTGACCATCCGTTAAAGCGGTGGCGGGGGGGTACCGGAATTTTAGCGGATGAAATTCGTGCGTACACACTCCTCGTCGGGGGGCGGCGGGAAGGTCTTACACCCAAGCTCAAGAGTTTTAATCAGCCATGCCATATTCCGCCCCGCAGTGCGCAGCGTAAAGATGCCCTCGGCATCCTGTTCAGCCTCGCCGGAATTATTTCCGTGCAGCACGTTCCAGTAAACGGTCGGCGTAATCACCGCGCCGGAAAGCGTCAGATAGTTACAAAGCGGGTGATAGACACCGATACCGCCCGTTCTGCGCACCGTAGTAACGACTGCGGCGGCTTTTCGTTTTAACTTTGTGCCGCTAAAGAACAGGCGGTCAAGAAAACACTTGAAATTTCCCGCTATACCGCCGTAATAGACCGGCGCGGCCAGAATTATGCCGCTAGCCTGTTCGATTTTTTCGGCGCAACTGTTAACAATATCGTCGAATTTGCACCGCCCCGTCTTGAAACAGCTATGGCAGGCGACACAGCCTTGTATGTTTTTATCGCCGATATGCAGAATCTCGCTCGACACTCCCGCTTGTTCCAGTTCCGAGGTAATCGCGATGATGCCCCTGTACGCCGCGCCCTGCTCGTGCGGGCTGCCGTTAAACGCTATGACCTTCATAATAATCTCCTTTCGTCATGGTCAGACATTCCATTATCAATCCCCCGCACTCAAAATTCAAGACGCCGCATTGACGATGTTTAGCGCCGTATGTTAGGTTGTTCGTGTCGGCGGGGCGTTGTCCGCTTTCAAGGGTGGCGAAGGGCGGAAATGGACAAAGGGAGAATTATACCGTGGATAAAATTTTTATAGATACAAATATATTTATTTATACAATTGACCAGTATGATATAAAAAAACAAAAAGTGGTCAAGCGGACAAAAGTATTTGCGTTGTTGCTTTTAAGCCTCTTATCTTCCTGCGCCCTATCTAAGGCAATATATCTTGGCAATGGATACCCTGACAGGGCCGCGCCGCAATCGGCGGATACGCCGGCTGATGACGAAAATATAAACGGCGTTTTTCCCGAAGCGGTGTATATCAAGACGCGCGCGCAGACCTTTAACACGTACCACTATTATATCCTGAATGACGGCCTGATATGGTACAAAAGCATAGACGGCGCGAAGGAGCCGGCAGGCTGGACGCTATTTGACAAGACCGGACTCCCTCATAATTCATGGAAACCCGGCTTTAACAAGCCGGAAAAAATCACCGAAATATCCGCCGACGCGGATGAACTGGTTGCCCTTTCGGAGGAGGGCGGCTTTTACCGGTACTGCTTTGATAAAACAATCGCCCATAATAGCGGCGTATGGCTTGACCGGCAGGGCTGGCCGGACGGCGAGCAGCTTTTTCTTGACAGGCGTACCGCAAAAAATTTGTCGTGGGCATTGGGAAAACGCAACGTCCATGTCTTGTATTACGAGGACGCTTTCGGCAATCAGCACCATAACGGCACGATGGAAATCGCTACGACATACGTTTTGTTGGACGGCGGTAAGGAAATCTGTTACGCCGACACGGGGCTTCCGTCCGATTTTTCGCGGAACTATTCGGGGCCGGAACGGGGCGCTTTCAAGGCGGTCGCGCTGTCGGCGAGCGCGTCGACCATGTTAGTCATAAACGAGGCTGGCGAAATGTATACCCGCCTTGCCGACTTTGATACGATTGGTTGCGACCCATTATGGTTCAAGTACACGTATATTCCCTACAAATCTGATTTACAGGGCACGGATTATTTTTCCAATCTGAACGAATGGGGACTCCCGGCGGAAGACTGGCGGGCGCAGCCCCGTATCCCGCTCGCCGAGGATGCCGCAATCACCCGCCATATCACGATTCTGCAAAACGGGCAGGGTAACGGGGCGCGGGAACTGCGGGTCGCCGGTCTTAACGAGGCTGGCGAAACCGGATACTGGACCAAGGCCGTTTTTGACGACGCGTGGGAATTCAAACCTGTTCCGATGTATTTTAGTGAAGAGGCTATGTTGAAAGCCGCAGTGTCTGCCGTACCGGTTGCGGCGGCGCAGGCCGAACAGCCGCCTTCGATCGAACCGGATGTTTCGGGTGAGCGCGGACCTTCGCCGGACAAGCGCTACAGCGGCTATTTCTGGAACAACGGAAAAAAGGAACCAGAGTGGGAGTACGCTATTCCAAACTTCAATATGCTTGAGGGGGACTGCGATTTACAGATAACGTGGCGGGGCGAGAACTGTACGCTGAAACTGCATCCTGTCGAGATGTGGACGTACATTAAACGCGACTATCTACCGGGAAGAACCGGCTCGCCTAAAATGTTTCTGGTAACGCTGGAAATTCCGCAAAACGCTTTTGACGGGCTTTCCGAACATTTTACCGCGCTGCTTACACAAAAATACGCAAGGAACGATAAAAAACTGTTTCAGTATACAATGTCCGCATCGGAACGTTATGTGTTGATGCGGGAAAGGGGCGGTACGGACGCGGCGCTTTTTTTGACAGACGGGAAAACATCCAGGCGCTATCACGAATTCCGGCATTTCCGTCTTGTCGAAAATTTTGAAGAAATACGGCGTTATCATTCGCCAGAACTCACAATAAGCGGTGAAACGATACCGACGCGCAAAGAATTGATTCAAAAAATCGAAGCGAACAAAATATTTCGCGATGAATTAAAGTATAAGATTCGCTCAATAAAATGGTCGCAACTTACCGCTTTCAAGTTTAATTTTGGTTATCTGCCTGTTCATTATAGCGCCAAATTTTCCCCGTTGCGTTTCGTAGATATGCCAAAAATCCGCACCATTACCGCTTTCGGCGATAGAATCATTTTGGAAAACAGCACCTATATAAATACTGTTTCCAATACCCGCATCTGGCTGTATGAAAAAATCATCGGACTGCTGGAAGCGCGTCTGCTATATTACCGTGATATTGC
>JAIRLK010000202.1 GCA_031259515.1 Treponema sp.
ATCGATATAAGTATTCAGCCGTTCGAGAGGGTCCCCGGGTTTACTCAGCTCTTTGAGCCGGTCATGTTCATCAAAAAATCCATGCTGTTTCATGAGTTAATCATATCACAATTCCCGCCAGTTTTGAAGAGTTTCCAGAGGTGCCCTGAAGTAATACGCATTACCGGCGTTTAGCGAAACACCGTAAAGCGTGGAATAAACGAACTGAAAAGCGGAGTAATGTTTGATGGGAGGGTGCGTAAAAGCGCCGGATTACCGGTATATCGTGTAAACGCATATATTCACGGGGCGTTAATACTGATCCTCCGTGGGGTTATAAAATATTTCTCTGCAACGCAAGGTGTTAGACGGCCTTTCGCGGTGAAGGCGTAAATATTTTGCCGTATCCTTGCGGCTTAAAAAGAAACGTTTGAAACACATCGCCTTTTTTCCTTACGGGCAAGACGACGTTTTACAAAAATCCAAGGAAAAGGAACAGACACATAGGGTTTGCGTCCCCGATGACCGCGTTTCATCGAGAATCTTTTCGCCTTATAAATTGCATAAATTTTTCAATAAGGCGGTTATGTCTGTCTTCTTTAGGCGCGACGATCGCGAATTTGTTTAAATCTTCATCATTGCCCGAAAAAAGGCCGATGTCGTTCCTGTTAAACACATAACTCGCCGGACACATCGCGTATTCCCCGTTTTGGTCGCGAATGGAAACCAGATTCAGGCGGTATTTTTCCCGCAATTTCGATTCGGCAAGTGTTTTGCCTATCAGAAAATCCGGAATTTTTAGTTCCGCGATGCTCAATTTGCCGCTCACCGGCATATAATTTAACAAGGTTGAAGAGAATAGCAGCGGCGTTATACGTTTCGCCGCCTCTTTGTTCGGCAAGACAACCTTTGTCGCGCCAACCAGCGTGAGAATTTCTGCCAGCGTTTCAGAGTCCGCTTTTACGATAATGGCGGGGATGTTCAGTTTGGCGCAATAGCTGGCCGCCAAAATAGCCGCCTCGGTGCCCATGTCTATAATAACGGCATCAATGGTTTCCGGCAGTATTTTACGCAGATTTTCCACGTTCAGAACGTCCATCACTACCGAATTGGGAGACAGGTCCCGGTAAGCGTCGACAGCCTCTTTGTTCCGGTCGATAATAAACACATCGACGTCAAGGCTCAAAAGCTCTTCCAAAATGCTTTTGCCGAAATGCCCCAGTCCCACTATTGCGATTTGTTTCATAACTCCTCCTGATTATTCCATCAACAATGTTCCCTTTGGATATGTTATGTCGGGGTTGGTACGGGTCAGATGCGGGAAAGCCAGCGCTATAAGCCCCACACGGCCCGCAAACATGGCGCCAATGACTATCCATTTTCCGGCTGTGGACAAGTCGCCCGTAATGCCGAGGCTCAACCCCACGGTGCCGAACCCGGAAAATACCTCAAAGGCTATCGAGCCAAACGTTTTCCCCGTAGAACGCTCGGCCACGGTGAGCGCAATTATGAATGTAAAGAGCAGTATCAGCGCCTTAAATGTATAAACGACCGCCTTGTTGACCGATTCGCCTGTGAGCCTCCGCCGGAAAACCTTGATGTCCCCGGCTTTATCCGAAGGACAGAAAAGAAAGGCTAGAAGCACGAAAACCGTTGTTATCTTGATGCCGCCCGCGATGGATCCCGGCGCGCCGCCTATGAACATCAGGATGGCGGTCAGCAGTTTTGAGGGTTGGGTCAAGCCGTTTTGAGGCACGACATCAAAGCCGCCGCTACGGGTGTTCACGGCTTGGAAGACCGCGTTTACAATGGCGTCGGGGGTTGACATGGCGCTGAAAAGCCGCGTTCTTTCAAATGCAATGAAAAAAAGCGAACCCGCCACGACTATGAGTACGCTCATGGCGAGGATGACCGCGCTGTGGTACTGGAGCCGCCGCGTTTTTCCGCTGATGAAGCGCAGTACATCGTGTATAACCAGAAAGCCGACGCCGCCCAGAAAGATGAGCGCCATCAGCACTATGACGATCGGCATATCGCCGGAAAACCGCTCCAATCCGCCGGAAAAGACTGAGATCCCGGTGTTGCAGAATGCGGAAACCGAATGAAAAACGCCCATAAAGAGCCAGTCTCGTACCCCGCTGTCCCTGAACAGCAGCGAGAGCGCGATCGCGCCTGCGGCTTCTATGGAAAGGGTGAATGTTATTATGTTCCGCACTATGTTGCGGGGGCGGTATTCGATCCCGTCAAGGTAGAAGCCCTGTATGGTCGTGCGCCTGTTCAAGCCCAGCCGGTTGCCCGAAATGGTAAGAATAAGCGCGCTGAAGCTGACGATGCCTAGTCCGCCCGTTTGTATGAG
Source organism: Treponema sp. (assembly GCA_031259515.1). Lineage (GTDB taxonomy): Bacteria > Spirochaetota > Spirochaetia > Treponematales > Breznakiellaceae > JAIRLK01. Next base: position 2,336 of record JAIRLK010000202.1, read on the forward strand.
CAGGAGGATGATTATCTGTCCGGCTCTGCTGAAATCCGCCATGTCAACGGTACCGAGTCCCGCCACGCACACCGCCGAGGATGCGGTAAACACGGCATCCGTAAAGCGCAACGCCCCGCCGCCCGCCCACATACCCGGAAACAGCAGCGCCGCGCTTCCCAGAGAAATGGCAATGATAAAAAACGCCAGCAGGTAGAAGGCGTTGGATCTTTCAAAAACCGTCATTGTTTCTCGCTTTTCCCGATGTCCCGGCTATGCTATGGTATACTCTTTTTTTGACGGAAACGCCGTGTTTCGTCAAGCGGGGAAACCTTCCGCGTTAGCCCGCCGGCGCCCGCCAGCGGGTTGAAAGGCAGGTGGAGGTTTTGGTTTCCATGAAAGCCTCTCCTAAAATATGTCCGCGAATTGATGATAAAATTAGGCAAGATATTTATAGGATTGTGTATAAATGACAAAGCATGGCCCATAGGAGAAATATTGTATGAATGCCGGAAATGCGGGCTAAAGGCTTCAGTAATAGCAGGCACTATATTTCAAGATACCCGGAAAGCCGCTTAAGAGATGGTTTACGGCGATGTGGTGGATTACTACGCAAAAGTACGGGGTGGGCGCGGAAGGTTTGAAGCAGATATAGGGCCTGAAAAGCTATCAAACAGCGTGGACGTGGTTGCACAAAACAAGGCAAGTCATGGTTGGGCCCGGTCGGGGTGGGCTGTCAGGGGTCGTTGAGGTCGATGAAACCTGCCTTGGAGGGTCCGAAAGCGGGGGAAACCGTGGAGGGGGGACGGGAAACAAGGCGCTGGTCGTGATAGCGGTGGGATGCGAAGGGAAACGGCTCGGAGGTGTCAGGATGCCGGTCATAACGAATGCCTCGTGGGAATCTCTGGGGGTATTCATCGGTGAAAACATATCGAAAGGCAGCACCATACTAACGGACGGCTGGCCGGCCTATGCAAAATTGGAAGCGGAGGGATACCGCCATGAGTTCTATAACCAAAACGAGGCGACACAAGGCGAAGAAACACTCCCCCAGGTGTATCTTGTGGTGTCCTTGCTGAAACGCTGGCTGTTAGGCATCCGCCAAGGGGCGGTGCAGCCAAAACATTTGCAGGGGTATCTGGAAGAATACACATTCAGATTCAACCGTAAGAATTCGGCCCAAAGAGGCTTGCTTTTTTATCGGTTGCTTGGAAACGCTATACTGATCGAACCTTTGACTTACAGAAAACTTGTAGAAGGATAATCCTCAACCTGTAACCTTACTCAAGTGGATAGCCAGTAAAGTCTTTATATAACAATAAGTTATGCCAAAATTATAGACTACCTAATTAGGGTGTCTATTGATTCTTGCTATTTCTATATACCACAAGGAATTAAGAATATGAGCACCCTAAAACGAGCGGAGTTAGGGTTTAATTGTGGCTTGGCATTTTTTTATCATAGACATATTGACATTCTTTGGAAAGTATAGATAAATTACGATATAGCGTAATTCCTTATGGGATCGCTATTTACTGGTGCTATAAGGAAGTGCCATTCCCAGGGAAATGAGGCTCTGGAGTTGCTTGTGGGGATTCGAATCCTCCTTGGGGAAATTGAGGGGTTATGTCTATTTATGAAAGTCGAAAGGCTCCTTTTAACCGGATGTCGTTAGTTTATTGTAACCGGCCCCTTCGTCTATTGGTTAGGACATGAGATTCTCAATCTTAAAAGAGGGGTTCAATTCCCCTAGGGGCTATTGTGAGAATAAGGTAAAAATATGAGTGTCGAGATGTTTTCTTAAAAGGAATTGCGATTTAGACCGGGTTTCGGTGGAGATAAGACCTAAAGGGAAAGATTACATGGATGGTGGCAGTACTTTTGAGCAGTTGGTCCGGGTTTTATCTCCCGGAGAACGGGAAAGCCTGTTGCAAAAGGTCAAGGATAAACTTACCCACGACCAGGAACCCCTATATGTAGATAAAGATGATTCCGTTGTTGAGGTAGAGGTAGAGGAAGCGTATGCCCGGCTGCCGTGGTTTTATCATGTCGTTTTTTTTGTCCTCGGGTTTTTTTCCGCAAAACCTCCGTTTAAACTCTATCAGGATAGGGAACTCGCTAAATTGGGCCGGATTATCAACTCCCAGGCGCCGGGGTTTTACGATCATTCCAAAAGTTTGCTGCTCCCCGGGTTTTATGAGGAACTGATTAATTTAAAAAAGAGCTCCCGGTTTTTTTTTAACGCCCTGGGCGTCAGTGTCGGCCAGGACAAAGGGGCGTTTTTTGCCTTTTTGGGCTCCCTGGAAATGGAGGACATCCACAAGCGGCTGGTTCAGGAGACGGATCCGGTTACGGTTGCGGAACAAAATCCCGGAGTTTCCCCGATGGAATTGCGCCGTATTGCCTCCCGGAAAATGGAAGATGTCATAGATTTGATAGATGAAAATCAGCGTACGGCCATGTACGCGAATATCCGGTCCCTGTATTGCTTAAAGCAGCTTTCTTCTTTTGTTTTTGATCGGATGATCATGGCTTTTAGCACAGATCTCTCCGCAGGGGGAATGACCTGTTCGGTTTTATCTGTCAGGGGACTCCTGGTTAACCTGAACAACATTCTTTTTTCTCTGAGGGAAATCCCCTCAATGTCCCTGTTTGAGGCCCTTTTTGTTTTTATGCTTCAGGAAAAGGCAAAAAAACCGAGGTTTGATATCGAGGCGGAAACCCAGAAGTTCCTTGACAGGGCGGAATATTCCCTGGCGGCGATCAGGAAATTCAACCGGGCAACGCCCTTGACCCTTATTATCCGCTGTGCTTCCCGGGATCTGTCCCTGTCCCCGGCTTTGATAAGCGGCGGCGAGGATTGGCTTGTGGTGTATCGGGAATATTGGAAACAATCAATTAAAGACCAGTTTACCTGGTATCTGCGGGCGGCCCGCGCCCGGGAATTGCAAAAGTCCTTCCAGTCTTTTTTTACGGGCATCGACATGGAACCCCTGGAAAATATGGAATCCGAGGCCAACCCCAACGGAATTCCGGTAAAAGAAGCCCTTAGTCTCTCGCTCCTCAGAACATATCATGCGGAAGTTTTTGCCAAGAATACCGCAGTCCTGAATACTATCCTGATTAATGGCGAATTCTATAACCGGGCGGATCGGCTTGAATTTTCCTCAAGTTATAGTGATTTGAATCAGTTGGGAGAAGTTATCAACGACTTTGACTACCAGCTTTCTTCTTTGGGGGAATTTGGCTTGCGCTATGCGGCGACCCAGGAAGGACTGACCCTTCCCGCGCTTAAACGCCGGAAGATGCTGGGTATTGTTGACGAGGTTAACTATGCGGCGGTTCAAATCATCGAGAAGAGTAAAACCGCCCTTACCACCATGCTTGGCATCCTGAATGGAATCATAAAAGGCGATTCGATAAGTAAGTACAACACCCTGGTCAATTTCTCTACCTTGGCGGGACTGGGGTCCGTCTTTTCGGACAACATATCCCTTGCGGCGCAAAACATTCAGACCGTCCTTATGCTCCTGGATGAAATCAGGTTCATGGATACGGAACAGCACGGATGAACCTTGCCTTTTTCCAACTTGATTTTTCGGCTTCACCGGATTACGCCCGTTTTCCTTTTATCTTTGAAGGCAATGCGATTCCTGGCGTTTCTGCCATCCTTTCTTCCCGTTCCGCAGGGGATATGTTATATTCAGAGGGAACGAATAGTCCCGCCCGGCTTGCCCTCTTTCGCGCCCTGGGCCTGAACCCGGCGGGGGTTTACGCCTGTACCCAGGTACATTCCCGGGACATGCTGGAGGTTGACCGGAAAACCCCGAACTCCGGCCTCCGGGTGGACGGTCTTATAAGCCGTGACCGGGAGGTAACACTTTCGGTAACCGTGGCGGACTGCCTTCCGGTGTTCCTTTATGATACAGGGGGTCGTCCTGAAGAAGGGAACGGCGGTTTGGCCCTGGTCCATTCCGGCTGGAAGGGTACGGGTATAGCCCTTAACGCCCTCCGTCTGATGGGGGAGCGCTGGCGTACCCGCCCTGGAGATGTGGCCGCCTTGCTCGGCCCCTGTATATGTCGTTGCTGTTACCGGGTAGACGAAGAGCGGGCGCGGGCCTTCGAAGCGGAATTCGGCGGCGCGGAGGGGGCGTTCCCTTTGGGACCGGTAATTTCCGAAACCGCCGGGGAGTTTTTCTTGGATCTTCAGGCGGCCAACGCCCGCCTTCTTGCCGGAGCGGGGGTGTGGAACATCGCGGTTTGTGAGGATTGTACCTTCATGGACGAGCGGCTCGGTTCTTTCCGGCGGGAAGGCGTACAGGCTTATACCAGAATGGCAGCCTTAGCGGGTTTTTTTGATGCCGTCCTATTTTGATACGATAAAAAGGACTATGTATGCGGAATTTTAGAGACTCCTGGAAAATCCGGATTGCCCGGACCTTAACGGTGATGTTGAAGAACGCCGGTATAGACGGAACGGTGGATCCCTCCCAGGTCATAGCGGAACTGCCCCCTAAACCAGAGTACGGCGACTTGGGATTTCCTATGTTCGGGTTTGCGAAGCTTTTCAGAAAGGGGCCGTCCTGGATAGCCCTGGCCCTGACATCCGCTCTGACCGAGGAAGATACCCATAGCCCCGCTGATCGGGAGGCATCCGGTGTCTTTGCCGCGGAAGGTCCCTACCTCAACGTACATCTTGACCGGGGAACGGCGGCGGCGGCCATCCTCGGCCCGGCTCTGGAGGACCCCTCCTTTGGGCGGCCCGGAACCTTAGCCGGTTCCCGGATCATGGTGGAATTCTCCAGCCCCAACACCAATAAGCCTCTGCACCTGGGCCACCTGAGAAACGACGCGCTGGGAGAAAGCATCTCCCGTATCCTTGCGGCCTGCGGCGCGGAGGTCCGGAAGGTCTGTATCATCAATGACCGGGGGATACATATCTGTAAGTCCATGCTGGCCTATCAGGAACATGGCCAGGGCAAAACCCCGGAATCCGAAGGAGTCAAGAGCGATCACTTTGTGGGCAGCTGGTATGTCAGATTCAGCAGGGACCTCAAGGCGGAGGCGGAAGCCCTTAAAGCACAAGGGCTCGGCGCGAAAGAAGCCGAGGCGGAAGCTCCCCTTCAAAAGCGGGCCCAGCAGATGCTTCGCCTGTGGGAAGCCGGGGATCCCGAAACGGCGGCCCTTTGGAAGAAGATGAACGCCTGGACCGTAGAAGGGATGAAGGAGACCTACCGGCGGACCGGAATATCCTTCGATCAATATTACTTCGAAAGCCAGACCTACCTCCTGGGCAAAGAAGAAATTCTGAAAGGTCTTGACCGCGGGCTTTTCTACAAAGCCGACGACGGCGCGGTAATGGTTGACCTTACGGCGGAAAAGCTGGACAAGAAAGTCCTTCTCCGCAGCGACGGGACAAGCATCTACATTACCCAGGATATAGGGCTTGCCATAAACCGAAACCGGGACTGGCCTTTTGACCGCCTGGTTTATGTGGTAGGTTCTGAACAGCAGTACCATTTCCAGGTTCTCTTTGCTATCCTGAAGAAGCTGGGTTTCGAGTGGGCCGGGAACCTTTATCACCTTTCATACGGCATGGTGAACCTGCCGGAAGGCAGGATGAAGAGCCGGGAAGGCACGGTGGTTGACGCCGACGACCTGATTGACCGCCTTAGGGACGACGCGCTGGCGGAAATACGGGAGAAGGAACGTGAAGACGCCATAGACGACCCGAAAGAAGCGGCGGAAAATGTCGCGTTGGGCGCCCTGCATTACTACCTGTTACAGGCGAACCCTCAAAAAGACATGCTTTTTGATCCACGGGAATCCCTCTCGTTCAACGGCAACACCGGCCCCTATCTTCAGTACATGGGGGCCCGTATTTCGTCTATGTTGCGTAAGGCTGCCGAGGCCCTTGCCGCCGAAACCACCGTTCCGTATGAGGCGCTTACCAAGGGTCTCCTTTCCGGCGACGCCGAATGGGAACTCCTTAAAACCCTGGCCGTCTACCCCGAAGCTGTGGCGGATGCCGCCGCCCGTATGGACCCCTCGGTCCTGGCGGCCTACCTTTACGAGCTTTCCAAAGCCTTCAGTCGTTTCTACCACGACTGCCCCATCCTGAACGCCCCGGACGCGGAACTGTCCGCCGCCCGGTTGGCCTTAAGCCGCGGGGTACTCCGGGTTCTCAAAGACGCGATGAACCTCATCTGTGTCCCGTTTTTGGAAATCATGTAAGGACTACACCGGCGCGTCAATCCTTCCACTTTATGCGCGAAGTGCGACAGGCTCTTATGCAACGGGCTCCTGGAGGAGGCCCGGCGATTTCCACCGCGATATTATACCGTACCCAAGATCGGGTTTTCTGGTAATCCCCATCTTCCTCTCCGTGTAATCCGCGGTCCTTTGGGATAATTTTTTTCACCGGTCATAATTCTGACACAATCCTGTGGTATATTGCATAGTAAGAAAAGGCCAGGAGGCTTTATGAAAACCCAGACAATTCGTATCGGCGGCATGACCTGTGTAAGCTGTCAAAACCGGATTGAAAAAAAACTGAAAAGTACCGCAGGCGTCAGGGACGCGGCGGTGAATTTCAATGATGGAACGGCGGTTGTTACCTATGATCCCTCAACGCTTACGTTTAACGAGATTAAGGCCGTCATTGAGGAACTGGATTATCAGGTAGTGGATAACGCGGCGGGGGCGCGGGGGACCGGCGCTTCGGTTCAGGAAATTGTTGGGACCCTGGTAATCATCCTTGCCCTCTATACGCTGCTGCGGAGCCTGGGGCTGGGCGCGTTGACCTCGGCCTTTCCGCTGGCGGAGGCGGGTATGGGCTACGGCATGTTGTTCGTCATCGGCCTTATTACCTCGGTCCATTGTGCGGCCATGTGCGGGGGGATCACCCTGTCCCAATGTATCCCCGCCGCCCCGCCGCCCCCTTCACCGGGGAGCCGCTGGAATATCCTCTTTCCTTCTATATTATATAATGCCGGACGGGTGATCTCCTATACCGTCCTGGGAACCATCGTCGGGGCTCTGGGGCAGGCGGTTACCCTGTCCGGGCGCTTTCAGGGTCTGGTGCAGCTTGCCGCCGGGGTTTTTATGGTGATCATGGGGATCAACATGCTGGGCCTGTTCCCCGCTCTGCGGCGCTTTACCCCCCGTATGCCGAGGATCTTCGCCCGGAAAATCGACGAGCAAAAGGCCGCCCGCAGGAACCCCCTGGTTATCGGCCTCCTCAACGGGTTTATGCCCTGCGGCCCCTTACAGGCTATGCAGCTTTACGCACTGTCCACCGGAAGCCCCATAGCCGGGGGCGTCTCCATGTTTCTCTTCAGTTTGGGAACGGTTCCCCTGATGTTCGGTATTGGGGCCGTGAGTTCCCTGTTGAGCGGCGTTTCCAACGGACGCGGGTTTACCGCCGCCGTGATGAAGGTTGGGGCCATCCTCGTTACGGTGATGGGTATGACCATGTTCACCTACGGCTTTAACCTGAGCGGCTTTTCAAACCCTCTGGCCTTCATCTCCGGTTTTGCCGATACCCCCCGGAGGGCGGTAGTACAGGCGGGCTGGAAGGGGAACGCAGGGTTTACGCCGCCGGAGGAGACGCCCTTTCAAATCGAAAACGGCGTACAGATCGTCAATTCCACCCTGAGCGGGGGGCGGTACCCGGTGATTACGGTGCGGGTTGGGGTTCCGGTACGGTGGACGATCAGCGCCCCGGCGGGGAGTATCAACGGCTGTAATAACCGTATGATCATTCGGGAGTACGGGATTGAACACCGGTTTACCCCAGGGGAAAACGTGATCGAGTTTACCCCCGCCAGAACGGGTAAATTCCCCTATTCCTGCTGGATGGGGATGATACGCAGCTCCATTACGGTGGTGGAGGAAGGGCAAATCCCGGCGGACAGCGGCGAAAGCGGCGAACTGAGCCCTTCTCCGGCGGGGGTAACGATTCCTACGGACACCCTTGCGGTGGCGGAAATAGTAGCGGACGCCCGTTACCAGACGGGGGCGTATCAGACGGTTAAAACCAAGCTACGGGACGACGGCATAGACCCGGCGATTTTGGTACTGCAGCGGGGGATTCCGGCGGTATGGACCATCACCAACGATTCCCTTGATCCGGGAAACAGCCGCCTCATCTTCCCTATTTATTACACCCAACTGGACATGGAGCGGGGGGACAACGGCGTTCAGCTTCTGCCTGCGGAGGATTTCGATTTTTCTACCGCCGATAATGTGTTCTACGGGTATGTGAAAGTGGTGGATGATCTTGATGCCGTGGATAT
>JAIRLK010000237.1 GCA_031259515.1 Treponema sp.
TTTTCATAATCCTTCACCACGGAGAACAGGGTTTTTAAGAAACTGACCGACGTATAGGCCGCGCCGACTATGGAGGTGGCGCCGGCGGCCCACATGACAATGCCGAAAAACCGGTACCCGATTTCTCCGGCCCCCAGCCGGAACGCGGATGGAGCGGGATTTTTGGGATCCAGGACGCCGCCTTTGACAACAACCCCCAATATGGCGAGGAAAAGCAGTATGCGGACTATAGAACAGATCACAATGCCGGTTACCGCGCTTTTATTGATGTTTCCCAGGTTTTCCTTGCCGGTCATTCCCGCGTCGATGATGCGGTGGCCCCCGGAGAATATGATATAGCCGCCTATGGTTCCGCCGATGAGGGTCAAAATCGGCATACCCAGGGCGCCGTAACTGTCGGGGGCAAAGGTTTTTGCCACCACTTCGGCATAGGGCGGGGCGGTCAGCACCATCACGATGCCGATGACCACAATAACGACCACGCCCAAAACCTTGACGAATTTATCCACCGTCCGGAGCATGTTTTTTGAAAGGAACAGGATGGCGCCGATAAGACCCGATACGCCGACGGTAAGAATCGACCAGCTTTCATCAAGGCCAAAGAGGGCTTGTAAGCCCAGGGAGGAACCGCCCACGTTAGCGATATTAAAGGCCAGGCCCCCCAGGGCCACCAGAAAGGCCAGGAAATAACCGGAACCTTTGAGGACTTTGTTGGCTATGTCCTGTCCCCGCATGGCGGATACCCCCATGATGCGCCAGACGTTAAGCTGCCCGATAATATCCACAATGATAACCACCAGGATCGCAAAAGCAAAACTCGCCTTGTGCGCCTGGGTGAATACCGCCGTCTGGGTTAGGAAACCCGGACCTACCGCAGACAGGGCCATCAGGAATGCCGCCCCCAAGCCTACCGTACTGAACACACTTTTTTTAACTTTGCTTTCGTCACTCATGTTCTTCTCCTTGTTCTTTCTGTTTAAATAACGGGACTAAACAAACGCGGTAATGGCAACGCCCTCCGCGGTAAGTTCTTCTCTGATTCGCCGGGTAAAGAGCAGGGCTTTTTCCCCGTCGCCGTGGACACAGATCGTATCGGCTGTGATGGAAATGACATCCCCCTCCAGGGTTTTAACGGTTCCGTCCTTGACCATCCCCAGGACCTGGGCTAGGGCGGCGTCTTCATTGGCGATCATGGCGCCGGGTTGCCGGCGGGGCGTTAAGGTCCCGTCTTTTTGATAGGTCCTGTCAGCGAATACCTCCTGGGCTGTTTTGAGGCCGATCCGTTCCGCTTTTTTTATCATCCAACTGCCCGCCAGCCCGAAGAAGATCAATTCGGGGTCAACTTTGTAAACCGCCTCCGCCGCCGCTTCGGCCAGCTTTTCATCCACCGCCGCCATATTGTACAGGGCGCCGTGGGGTTTTACGTGCTGCATCCTGCCCCCTTCGGCCCGGACAAAAGCGGCCAGCGCGCCTATCTGGTATACCATCATGGTATAAACCTCTTTCGGCGTCACGGCCATGTTCCGCCGGCCAAAACCCGTTAAATCGGGGAGGCCCGGATGGGCGCCGATGGCTGTGTTGTTTTTCAGCGCCAGGCGTACCGTCCGCTCCATAACCGCAGGATCGCCGGCGTGAAATCCGCAGGCTATGTTGCAGGAACTGATCGCCTCCAGAACCTGTTCATCCATCCCCAAGGTATAGGCCCCAAAACTTTCGCCCAGGTCGCTGTTGAGATCCACCTTTGTCATACCGTCTCCTTTAATCGTCCAGGATGTCCAGAACAATCATGGGATTTCCCACTTCCATTTCGTCCCACTCGGCAACCAGGATTTCCTTGACGGTCCCCGCCTTTTCTGTCTGGCAGCTTATTTCCGTTTTCATACAGTTTATCACCGCCAGTTCCTGGCCCGCTTTAACCTTGTCGCCCACATTCACCACCACCCGGGCTACCAAGCCGGGCATCTGAGCCTTTAACGTGTATGCCATAACTTCCTCCTTCTCAAATTTTCGCCCTTAGGCCAAATTAAATTTTCTGCGGATCATTGATACCAGCACTTCGGCAGTTTCTTCCACACTGCCGAACAAGCTACTGTCAATAGAAATATTTTTGTTTTCAAGATTTTGGCTGTACGCTTCCGCATAGATCATGGTATAGGACTGCCGGGCCTCGTCTTCGTCGTCGAGGGCCTTGTCCGCGTCTTCCGGTTTCATGTGCAGATACTTGATACAGTTTTCCCTCCGCACGTCCCTGGGCGCATAGATGTATATGCTGAAAAGATTCGCGTGGTTCCGCAGAATATAATCCGCGTGGCGTCCTACAAAAATTCCGGAATTTTTTCCCGCCAACTCCAGAATGATTTTTTCCTGAGCCTCAAGGATCCGCTCCCTTTCCTCTCCAGCGCCGGTTTCCAGGGGAAAACGTAGTTTGGTATATTCCGCGTCTACCTCGCCGCTTTCCATTTCGGGAACCGGAAGGTTCATCGACCGGGCCACCTGTTCAAGAATATTCCGGTCATAATATTCAACTCCCAAAAGTTCCGCCATTTTCCGGGCAATGGGACGGCCCAGGCTCCCGAACTGGCGGGAAATGGTTACCACATAATTTTCAAGCCCGATATTCACCCGTTCGCTGTTAAGAAAATTTGTGGCGAAGTTTCCGGCGGCGAAATTTTTATTCCGCGTGATCGCGATATCCGTGGTGATATTGGTGGAGACTCCCTGGATCACCAATTTTCCCAGGGCCTCCCTCATATTGGCGATGCAGGTTTTTCGGTCCCCGCCCCATACAATAAGTTTGCACAGCATGGGATCATAAAAAGGTGAAACCCGGAAACCTTCCCAGATGGCATGTTCAAGCCTGACCCGGCCGTTTTTGGCTTCGGGAAACTCCAGCCTGGTAATGATTCCGGGGGAGGGTTTAAAGGTTTTGGGATCTTCCGCGTAAATCCGGCATTCGATGGCGTGACCCTGTAAACAGATATCCCGCTGGGTAACGGTCAGCTTTTCGCCGTTGGCGACCCGAAGCTGCCATTCCACCAGGTCCAGGCCCGTTACCATTTCCGAAACCGGATGTTCCACCTGGAGCCGGGCGTTGATTTCCATAAAATAAAAAACCCCTTCGGAATTCCGCAGGAATTCAATGGTACCGGCCCCGGTGTACCTGATGGCCCGGACAATTTTTTCCGTGTAGGAATACAGTTTTTCCCGGTCCGCCTCCGAAACCACCGGGGAGGGAGATTCCTCAATGATCTTTTGGTATCGCCGCTGAATGGAACATTCCCGCTCCCCCAGGCACACGATATTCCCGTAGTTGTCGGCGATAAACTGAACCTCAATATGCCGGGGGGCGATCACTTCTTTTTCGATATACACATCCCCGCAGGCAAAAGCCATGAGGCCGATTCGCTGCATACTCTCGTATACCGCCTGGGTTACCGCCCGGGACTCGAAATGGTCTATTTCCTCAATGCCCTTTCCGCCACCCCCCTTGTCCAGTTTTAACAGAATGGGCAGTCCCACTTTTTCGGCGGTTTCATAAATTTCGTCCACCCCGCGGATAATTCCCACAGTACCGGGGGTGACCGGAACCCCCATTTTATCCGCCATAACCCGGCAATAACATTTGGACTCAATGTTCAGCAGGATGGAAGGGTCCGGACCTATCCATTTTGCCCCCGCTTTTTGTACCGCCTCCGCAAAGGGAGCCGACTCGGATAAAAAACCATAGCCCGGATGCACCGCGTCGGCGCCGGACTTCAGGAGCGCGCCGATAAGGGCCTCCGTATTGAGGTAGCTTTTTACCGGCGCCGAAGGCCCAATATGATAACTTTCCGCCGCCCGGGCAATATAGTCCGCCTCCTTGTCCGCCTCCGAATAAACCACCACGGCGCTGATACCCATGGCGTTACAGGTTCGGATAATCCGGTTTACGATTTCTCCCCGGTTTGCTATCAACAATTTCTTAATCAACCATCAACCTCCTTTGCCGCACTTCAGATTTGAACCGGCGAGAGATAAAAGAGACTTTTTCAAAGCCCGTGAGTTAAAAAAACTTCGCTAAACTATGATTATACAAAAAGATGAAATTTTATGCAAGATCAAGTGGTAGAAATGTATAAAAATACAGTAACTATTCCGTCGAGCGTGATTAAGAACCCGCAGGTCCTTCGGAGTTCTGAACGTCTAAGTCGGAGATCGGAACTCCTTGTCCCCGAGGCCTTGGGCCCCGGAGGTTTGGGGCCGGCCTGCTCTTTCCATAATAGCGCTATATGATTATAATGAAACTATGAACCGCGTCGCCGGTCCTTTATCAAAACATACTATTCCGCTTTCCCCTACCGTTGCCCTGGGGGGGGTCCTTGTCGCGCTGGCCATAGCCGCCGTTCCCCTTCGGGCTGCCGAGGTCATGGCGACGGGGAATTTCCCCCGGCTGGAAGCGGACCCCAAGGCTGGGGAACTCAACCTCCTGGAGCGGGGCGGCGTCTATTTCTGGCAGGATCTGCTGGACATAGCGCTCTGGGCTTCCGGGGAAAGCGGAAGTCCGGCGGAAAGAAAGGTGAAGGAGATCGTCGTCAACGCGGCCTCGGAACTGAAGCAGGCCGCCCTGCCCGGAAGCCTCCGGGAACGGGGGGAATATGTGCTTACCTTTATGTACGACCGGTTCCTCAAAACCTACGCTACCCATCAGACCAGGGTGGATGAAATCTTCAATTCCGGACGGTACAACTGCGTCTCTTCGGCGGTGCTCTACACTATCCTTGCCCTTTCCGTCGGGCTGGATGTCCGGGGGGTTATGACCAGGGATCATGCCTTTGTAACCGTCATCATGGGGAACGAATCTATTGATGTGGAAACTACCAATCGTTATGGTTTTGATCCCGGCAGCCGCCGGGAATTCCACGACGCCTTTGGGACGGTAACCGGCTTTGCCTATGTGCCCGCCCGGAACTACCGGGACCGGGTTTCCATCAGCCAGCTTGAGCTGGTATCCCTCATCCTTTCCAACCGTATCGCGGACTTGGAAAGCCGGGGCCGGTATCCCGAAGCGGTTCCCCTGGCGGTAGACCGGGCGGCCCTCCTGGCCCGGCGGTCAAACCCGGTCAATTCCTCTTTTTTCGCGGACCCCAACCGGGACCTTCTGGACCGTATCTTTAATTACGGGGCTTCCCTCATCGCGGGAGGGAAGGAGACCGACGCCCTCGCGTGGTGCAATACCGCGTGGCGGCATTACGGGAGTACGGACAGTACGGCCGGCGATTCCCGGTGGCAGGAGTTTACCTACGCCGCTCTGAACAACTATCTGGTCAAGCTGCTTAAAGGCCAGCGGATTTCCGAAGCCCGAACTATCCTGACTCAGTACACCGCGCGGGTAAGCCGGAAACAGTACAGCCGGTTGGATACCCTTCTTGTAGATGCCGAACTGCTTAACCGGATTGCCGGGATACGGGGCTCCGAAGACGCGGAAGCGGTCCTTCGAACTATCTCCGCCGCCGAAAACCAGTCAACCCTTTCGGCAAGCCGGGCTATGGAGATGCGGAATTTTATTCTGATAAAAGAAGGGGAACGTATAGCCGCCGAGCAGGGCCCCCCGGCGGCTATCGCCTACACTGAGGCGGCCATAGCCCGGTATGGCAGGAATCCCCGCCTAGAAGAAACCTTGCGGATCCACCGCGCCAACCGGGTGACGGACTTGCATAACAGTTTTGCCAGCCTTTTCAACCGCCGGGAGTACGAAAGCGCCCGGGATTTGATACGGGCGGCATTGACGGAGTTTCCGGGGAACCGTCAACTCGCCGCAGACCTGAACCTGGCGGAACGGGCCCTGCGGCGGCAACGGTAAGAGCCTGTTACATTTGTGGATTTTTTGCATATTCATGCAAAAAATCCCGATTAACGGGGCTCTTTTGGAGCCTGCAAGGTATAAATATGCAATAAATTGCATATTTATACTATTTTAT